>NZ_AUBP01000002.1:0-300000 GCF_000429305.1 Desulfovibrio inopinatus DSM 10711 | reverse complement strand
CCCGGAAAACTCGGCCGAGCCCACCGCCTTGTGTTAGGAAAACATTCCGGGACAGCTGCTATCAAATGGGCATATTCCCAACTTGGAATCATACTGAACGACGTACAAACACAATCTATTCTTAACCAGGTTCGTACATTTACTGGAAAAACGAAACGAGAACCAACTCAGGACGATCTTCTCCATTTTCTGACACAGTCCACAAAAACCCCACCGGAAACCGATTTAGATCGCGCATGCTGATTGTTCGCGGTTCCCGCAAAAACGCATAAGCAGTATTTCATGGGATGTTTCCCCTTCGACATCGTGAGAAGGGGACGCCCCCTGAAAGAACAACAACTCTCCCTTCTGGTCTCAAATTTGTAACACCACCAATGTATTTATTTCACGCTTTCACCATGTGAGTACCAAGTCGTTACCATATAAATCTCAGGAGTCGGGATGAAAAACTTCCCTCTTGCTTTGAAGTTTACCGTATCATTTGGTCTTATTTTTCTTTTATTCCTCGTCCAGGGAGGGATCAACTTTTGGAGTGCCAACACCGTCGATGATCATGTTGCCGAACTTGCCGATGTCCACATCCCAAGTCTCAAAAGCCTTCTCGGTATGATTGACAACATGCGTCAAGTCATTGCGATTCAACGCACGCTTCTTATCCCATCCCTTTCTCCTGATCGCATCGCTTCGCTTCGCCAAGACCTTGCTCATGCACAAGAGGCCTACGGAGCCGCTATGGATTTGTATGCCCCGCTTCCCAAATCGCCTGAAGAGACCCAGTATTGGCAAGAACTCAAAAAAGTGCTCATACAGGGTAAAACGCTGAACAACCAAATCCTCAACTTAGAGAAAGAATTTCGGCGAACTCATACCCAGGAAAGCTACGACCGTATGGTTTCTCTCGTTCTGGGAGAATTCACCAAAATCGACAACAGAAATTTCGATCTCGCTGAAAAAATCGTTGCGAGTACCGTACATCGCAGTCAGCACTCAGGCCAGGAGGCCAAAGAACACTCCCACTTCGGCAAGGTTTCTTTAGCTGTAACGACCATCCTGGTTCTGGTGGTCGTGTGCGTTATTGCGATACTGCTTGGACGGTCCATCATTCCTCCCTTACGCCGCGGAAAAGCCATGGCCGAAGCCTTTGCCAATGGCGATCTCTCCAACCGCATGAATCTCGACCGCGCAGACGAAATCGGTTCACTTGGGGCGGCCATGGACGGCATGGCCGACGTCTTTTCCAGGGTCATCCGCGATATCGGTAACACGGCTGACGATGTCGGCCGCGGAGCGTTACGCAAACGCTTGGATACAGATGGCCTGGGGATGGAATATGCCACATTGGCCCAAAATCTGAATACTATGCTCGAGAGTGTCGTATCTGTGCTTGATGCATTACCAACCCCTATCATGATTCGCGATGTCGACCGAAAAATGCTCTTTCTCAATCGAGCTTGCGGAATGGACCGAATTGATCCTGCAACCATGGAAGGAAAATCTTGTGGCGAGTATTTTCGCACTGAGGATTGCAACAACGGGAAATGCGCATGTGAAAAAGCCTTACATTCAGGATGCGTAGAAAAAAGCGCTACCGTTGCACGGCCGCTTGGAGGCAAAGCCATCGAAATTGAATACTCGGCTATCCCCCTTGGTCAAGGCATCGTGATGGAACATATCGTCGACCTGAGCCAGTTGAAATCAGACCAACGAGCGCTGTTAAACAAGGCTGCGGATCAACTGGAAGACGTTGTTCACAGTGTGACCATTGCCGCTGAACAACTGTCCGCACAAATCAAGCAGTCTCAAAATGGTGTTGAAGAACAATCCCAACGTGTCGCCGAAACAGCCACGTCCATGGAGGAGATGAATTCTACGGTTATGGAAGTAGCAAGAAATGCCTCCAATGCTGCAACAACATCCGAGGAGGCGCGGGACAAGGCCGAGGACGGAGCCAAGATCGTCGAACGCGCGATTCAAGGCATCGGCGAAGTGAGAACAATTTCCCTTGCATTAAAAGACGATATGGCATCGTTGGGCAAACAAGCCGAAGGCATCGGCACCATTATGCATGTTATTTCAGATATTGCCGATCAGACCAACCTTCTCGCGTTGAACGCCGCCATTGAAGCGGCCAGAGCAGGAGAAGCCGGACGCGGTTTTGCCGTCGTGGCCGATGAAGTACGCAAATTGGCCGAAAAAACCATGACCGCTACCAAAGAAGTGGGCACCGCCATTGACGGCATTCAGAGCGGCACACGGAAAAACATTCAGAACGTGGACCGAGCTGGCGAGAAAATCGAAGAGGCAACCGTCTTAGCCGACCAATCGGGAGTCTCGCTCAGAGAAATCGTTTCGCTGGTGGAAATGACCACAGACCAAGTGCGTGCCATCGCAACAGCATCGGAACAACAATCCGCCGCATCGGAAGAAATCAGCCGATCCGTCTCCACCATCAACCGTATTTCTGCGGAAACCGCAGAGGCCATGACGCAATCTGAACAAGCCGTCGAGAACCTTGCCCATCAAGCAGAGGAGTTACGCAACCTCATTGAAGAAATCCAGTCAGAAGGAACGGAGAAGTACCACAACGGCCAGGAACAACTCCTCGTCGTCACACCACAAAGCACCCACATAAATTAACTTCGTCCGTTTGGGACTGCAGAAAACGAGCTGGGCTGTGAATATATAAAATACAGCCCGGCTTTTTCACGACACAACACATTAAAATTTTTAACATTTATTGAGAGAGACATCTTTCTCTTCTATTAAAATCAATCTTCGGTCTCGGGTGAAAAAATTTCAAACCAAATCGAATTGAGTAAGAAACCTTTTAACGTCCTGCTTTGAATTAAACATCAACACATCAATAATGGACAAATTTGGAATAAAAGAGCCGGAGAACTGTTCATATTCGATATCATGCGTCATCAAAAATTGTAAATTAATATTGTTTTTCAAAAATTCATCCTTCGAGTATAGGCATTGGCCTCCAATTGCATTCACATAGTCATGAGCATTCAGAGCGTTACACATAGCTAATATTCGTGGAGCTCCTTTAAGTTCTGTCGCCATATTGAGATCGCTTGAGACAATAATATCCACATGACAATCAAGATAGCTGCATATCGCGTAGAATGAATCAAGTATAAGCCCGACAAGATCTCTATCTTGCCGTACAAATATACTTTCTAACATTGGATACACATCGTTAAAATATCGTGCAGGCCTGTAGGCCTGCACGATAGTCTTTAAATATTTTTTAAAATACCCTACTACATTTATATCATTAATTTTTTTCTTTAGACTTGGTTTTTCTATGGGAAGTGTCAATAAAAAACGATTGTTGTTTAAATTGATATAGTTTCTATTTATCCATCCTCCCTTTGTAAACTGAACATCATCGTAGACAACATACGTATCGACATAATTCATAAGTTGAAAATATCCAATATATGGGAATAAATACGGTTGCATGATAGCGAGTTTCATTCTTCTTCCTTAGCAATAAACTACCCTTGTAATTCTATACAATGCACAAATCCTACAATCTGAGATTTCCATGAGTATATTGTTTATTTTCTGCGATGGACGCACACCCAAATATGCTAGTAAATAAAAACGATATCAAATAAACACCCCAATTAAACAATACTATTATACAAATCAAATCGAGCAGAACGTGCGATGTGACGCTTTTGCTCCGAAGTAAGATAAATCAATCTCTCCTTTTCAATATCAAAATATTTTTTCTTGTTAGCATTGTAGGATTTTTCTACTTCTGGAGAAACATCAAGCCCAACAAACGCATATAATTCATCAAGCTTTGCCGTATCATTAAAGAAAGTTTCAAATTCAATGATAAATACATTCGGATCGCTTGCTCTATCTATAAAATTCTCAAGCATTCTATTCCACTCTGTTACAGCCGAACGATAGTCTCTAAATGTAGGCCATGCACCACCACGTTCTTTTGATTGCATAGCCCTCGCATTAAACGAGCTGGCCACATCATATATATTTCGTAATAAAAGCACCACTTTTGCATCAGGAAGCGTCGAGAATAGTGTTGTGGAATCCAGACTGATCTCAGGGATCTTATCGCCAACGACACGGCATTTGTGAAAACGGGAAATCAAACGTGGATAATATGTTTCAAGTTGAGTGTGGTGCGAGTCTCCTTCTTTAAGAATAGTACAGAATCGCTCAGCAGAAAAAAGTTGCCGATGAAATCTCTTTTCAAAATATCGCGTTGCAAACCGTTCACGTCCCATTGCCACCAAAGGATGGCTGCGTAAAAGGTCAGCAGTAAAAGATGTTCCCGACCTTGAACATCCCGTTATAAACACATACTGGACATCTGTATCTTCCTGAACAACCTCTTTGCTCTTGTGGTAGGCTTGAACATCTTTTTTTACATTTAATACCACAAGTACTTTACGAATTTTTTCTTCGTCTATCTTCGCAATTTCTGGATGACATGGAATATTCACGATTCGAGAGAATAAATAATCTGCATTTTTATGCCCGGATTCAAGCGGAGCATAATATTTATTGAGCGGTATAAAGTCGTTAGCAAGATCATCATACGTAACAGGATGATCCATCAGAACAGCAACAGAATTTGTAATTGTATTCGGCTCATCGTTGAGAATCTTCACACCACATTCTTGAGCAATTTTTACAATTCGTCTTCGCTGAAGTCTATATCCATGAAGCCAACGCGGAATGGTGAGGAGTCGCTGCAATACAAGCGCGGCATCGTAATCACTCAATTTCTCGTTTCCACTATATCTTTCGATACCTTCTGCAGCGCCTACACCAAAATTCAGCATAGCTTTGAACGTTGTTTCATCCGCCGCATCAATGACAGCCAATCCAGCTTCACCCATTCCCCAGGGCTTGGTTTGATGAAAGCTCACAATCTCATTTGGAGCCCCCGACACTGTCCGGTCAGGCCCCCAGAGGGCAGTTGCATTATCGTAAATGAGTGCCAAACCATTTTCTTCACAAAATTGAATCAACGGCTTCCACATATTGTGTAAGCCAAATGTATTCGTAACAATCACTCCATCAATTTCAGCTTTTAATTCATTAAGTGCTGCAAGGTTAATGAAACCATTCTCGTCACAGTCGACAACACGAGCATCGAAAAGAGGTCCGCGCTTGGTCGAAAGGAACCCGAACGCGGAGACGACCCACTTCATTTTGCGCCGCCTTTTATACTCTTCCAATCCCACTAATCCATACAATGCACTCGTTCCACTCTTGCAAAAAACAACTCTTCTCTTTTTGGGAAGCCGTAATATGCGTGCGACGGTAGATTCAAGCAACTCAACAACAGGGCCAAAATTGGCCCAGTGATTCCGAGATCGGGATATTGATAGAAGTCTTTGCAGCAGTACGATGTCGATGCCTTTGTTCTCAACAAATCCATATCGCTGTTCCGGCTTGTGTTGGCTACTTTCATCCAAACACTTTTTGGTCAAAGGATATAGAAGTAAATGAATTCCTGCAGCAACAAGAGAAGATTTTATTACGTTGTTTGTGTCTTCTGTGTTGGGCTTCCAATATGAACGTTCATCATTGATCCAGTTGGCATTTATCGTCTGAATAGCTGTAACGACTTCTTTGCGATGTTGAGTAAACCAATTGATCCCGTCAACGTATGCAAAATTGCATACGTTAAGGACTTGCCCTAAATCAATCATTGTTGCGTTTGGACAACTCTCGTAGAGATGAGTAATAAACCATAAACTTACAAGGTCACCAGATTCGAAAAGAAACACAGGAGATTTATCAAGTTCTACACTTTCATCATAGCAAGATTGTATTTTTTTCAGAGTATCATAGCGTTTTTCATACGCAGCAGAACTACATATTTCAATAAATTCAGCATTATTTAATTGTGCAAATTTTGAAAAATGAGAAATATATCCAGGGCCAATAATAAAAACTTTTCTCGTACGTATTTTTTCAATAAATAGATGAAGCTGATTGTTATACGTTACATTCTTCCAGAGAAGACCATTACCAATCTTGGTCTCTGGATGTACATAATTACGCATGGCTTTCATTGCTCTTTGTATGCCACAATATGGAGTACGCTCAATTCTCCAACAATTCTTCCATGAAAAAACAGACGCGAGAAATGATATCCTCGTTTTTTGTGGAAGAGACCGAACTTGGACCTTAAGTTCAGCCATAAATTGGGCGGAAAAATTGATTGATATTTCTTGATGGAATGCATCAAGTTTCTCAATATCTGGTTCAGGATCATCGTAGCCTGTAATGCCAAATTGATCTTCAACCTTAACACGATATTCCCAAAATCCATGATTAAGTTTTACCAAAGAAAAAGGATCATGGCGTTCGATATTCGCAAGAACAACATCGAAAAAATCCATTAAATTCGCTCCTTCAACATACTAATCGAATACAGAGTGTTGCCAAAATGATCTTTCCGTAAACTGGAGCACCAAACATTCTCCAATTTAGAAAGAAATGTTGTCAGTCTCCTATTATATTTTCTTAACGACAACACCGAGAATCCTTTTTGGGTTAGCGCATAAAAGGGTTCTAACGAAACACCATTTTTATACATGTGTACCCCAATATCCACAGCACTCTCAGCTTTTATCTTTTGAGGATAAAGCAATTTCTGAATTCGTGCTTTAAACATAAAGGAATTGAGACTATCAATTATATAGAAAAACAAACGGTGTATTATTTGTGGAGGAGAACACTCTTCAATGTGCAATGGTTCACGTACAAAGTACAATCCTCCCCCTTCATCCACTGTGTCTGCAATAGCATCAATAAGATCTGCATAGTCTGGGATATGGTGTAGCACCGAAGAACCTATTACGATATCAAATCGACGAGATCCAACGACATCCTTTACAACCTTTCTTGACGCTGAGGCACAATGAAGTTCAAAGCTTTCACATAAACCTTCACAGCTCTTCTTGAGGATCTCCCCCATTGCTGCAGAGTGCTCAATACCAACATAACGAACACGGCATTTTGAAATCTCTAATATCTTCTTGAGAAGGTAGCCCGTTCCAGGGCCAATCTCAAGAACCCGAAGGGATTCTGTCCTTCTTATATTATCTAACAACTGAGTTAATTCCTCAAGAACCTTCTCTGCTTTATATCTATTAAAAAAATACCAGCTTGAAGCTTCATAGCTCTCTGCATTCCTATCATAATAGTAACGATTCTTTTCAAAATGATCCATCTTTAGAACATACCCCTCTATAAAAAAATAGATATCACAAGCCTTCACAACTCTACAGGGAATAAGATTTACGAAAAATTCTACACACTATACACAACATAAACAATCAATCCTGTTAAACAGTGATTGACAATCAACAAAAAAGGCTCATCCCTCATTGTTAGCGGGAGATAAGAATTCTGTTGGGGGATCATCAACATACACACCTATCCATACAGACTCCATTTTGCACAAGCAATATTGGATCATTGTTATATGTAAATTGGGAGGTGCTCTTGCTACGAAAAGGAATATATTATTTCAATCCTATCTTAGAATAGCCTTTTGATCATTGACATGCTCAGTGATTGCAATGTGTACAGTACACACGTCAAGTCACTACAGTTAAGAAATGGAATTACAAAACATTAGAGACATCATGGAGCTTTGCAAGAAACAACGACTAAGCAATGTGATAAGCACTATTTCAGACTATGCCACATTTGTTCAGAAGCGTCACAAAAGCATTGCTCCATTTAATTTTTTTTACCATTTTGTCTACTTCTGAGTCAATCGACAGTTCTCCTTGAAGAATCCTGCCAGATAGCTACACTCCAATTTCGGAGTTTTGTCGATACGAGCAATGATGATGACGACGGTTAAGGTGGAAACAACCATGAAAAGGGGACCAAACAGCCAGAAGATGAGCGGAACGAGGAAATAATAGGCGCGCATGCCAATATGGAAGTAGCTTCCTGCTTTATTGAGTTGCATGGCAACAAATGTCATTGATGTTCCATAGTTCCCATCGACCGGAGGGGTATTGATAATGAACCCCACATGGCTAAAGAGACGTATAGAGAAAGAAAAACTAAAGAACGCAATGAACAGATTTCCGAGAATAACCAATAATTTCAATGTAATTGTACTTTGTGTCGTCGAACCGAACAGATTCACCGTGTGCCATATCTGACCCAATTTATCGCCTTGACCAGACAATGTCAGCAAGCCGACAGCCAGCAGGATGGACGTCGACGCGAGAAATGTGGCGCCCATGGTCCAGTTGCGCAACGTTTGAACCGCAAGAATATCTTTTTTATCTTCCATAATGCTCACAACCCAGGCCGCTTTTGCTAACTTTATTGCGCCGTAAAGCGTATACATGGGATTCTTCTTCAATTTCCACCAGACAAACAGGTGATACGCTGAGAAAACCGCCATTGAGACGATCAAACAAATCAAGTCCAATCGGTGCGGAGCAATCATTTCGGTCATGGGAACGTCCTCCAAAGCAAATCGCACAGTCATAACTATCGGGAAGGACGTGTGCATCCCGCACAGCACAACGTCCCTGTATTGGCAGCATGTGACTCTACGCTGCCCAAACATTTTGGGCAACGCATGGCACGTAGAAAAACAATCCTTAAATCATATCACAAGACGAAGGCGGCTCGGTCAACTGAAAGTTAACCGAGCCGCCTTGAACGATGTGCTGTGAGACTCAAGCTCCGCCGTTATCAAAAGGTGATCAGCGGAACCGGTATGACTAAAACTAGCGACCATAGGTCGCGGTAAGGGATGCCTTTCCAAGGGTATGCGCATTCAAATAAAAACCGACCATAGCGGCGGAACTCTCCGGTCCCAGATCGATTTTTTCAACATCAAGGGCATAAACTGTAAAAATGTAGTGATGCGCACCATGGCCTTTTGGAGGACACGCCCCACCGTATCCCGGAGAACCGAAGTCGGTCCGGCTTTGTACGGCACCGGCTGGCAGGGTGCCTCCAGGATTTCCGGCACCTTCGGCCAGCTCATACACGGACGCCGGGATATTAAAGACGACCCAGTGCCACCAACCACTTCCCGTTGGGGCATCCGGATCATAGACCATCAGCGCAAAGCTCTTTGTACCGGAAGGCGGATTTGACCACGACAACGCCGGAGAGACGTTATCCCCTGAACAGCCGAATCCTTTGAAAAGATGGGCATCGGCCAATGTTCCCCCATTTTCGACCGTTGGACTGGTCAGCGTAAAATCCGCAGCCCAGCTTCCCTGTGTCGAAAACACCAATACCGTGCTGACGATGAGCAACGCCAACATACCAACAACAGTTCTTCGCATGTATTTCCTCCTTGTGCTGAAGGTGGTCTACCATCGGCGCGATGAATGTATTATCACGATTCGGCCAAAGGTTGCCCCGAAACGGCACAACACTGCAACACTTCACTCGGACTCACACCAAACCGTTCCTTAAAAAGTCCCGCAAAGCGTGAAGCCGAGTTATATCCACAACGATATGCGGCTTCACTGACCGACGTATTCCCAACCTGGAGCAGGGCCAAGCCTGTATGAAGGCGTACTTCACGAAGGATGTGTGTAACCCCGGTTCCCTCATTCTTCAGATGGCGCCGCAACGTTCGTTCACTCGTGCCTAATCTTTCTGCGATACCTTCGGCAGTCCATGCACGGCCCGGATCCATTCCCACAAGAGCACTACACCGAGAACTCCACGAAGACGCAGCTTCCCATAAAAACGCAATGCAATCTGTTTTTCCCGCAACGACCAACAACAATTCTTCGCGACACAAGGCAATGAGACGTTCATTCTCCTGGTCGCTGGCAGCCATTTCCAATACATGGGCCGCTGAAGATTCAATGACGCCATCACATGGGATGCGAAATGACTCGAGTGTATGCACCGGAGCACTTGCTGAATGTGGATGTTCGGCAGCAACACGAGCAATCATATCTTCGTCGTATGTCAGACATAAGGCCTCGTATCGCCCCGTTTGCCCATCAGGGATGTTCTCAATGGTTGTTTCCATCCGAGCGGGGAAAAAGAATCCTTCACCGGAACGCACGGTAATGCGCTCCTCCCCGCGCGTGACGGTCTTCATGCCTCCAAGAACAAAAACAATAGCGGATTTGGAGGGACAAACCGAATGAATCCTATGGGCCATCGTAAATGATAACATTCCGAGAAACGGAAGGTGTGTCAGGCGGGTTTGCGGTACAGGATGCGCGAGAAGACTTCGTAACTTTCGGTGTAACGTTTGGGGGTCCATCATAAAAGATACATGCTTTTTCGTTGAACAATCAAATCAAACACGCCAAGGGCATGTCGTCCACATGAGTGCATTACATTATGCAATCAACGCCATCCCCTTGTACGATATATTCCGCCAACGTGGTATGCTTCTTTTGTCCCCTACGCCCTATGGAGAGAACCCATTACAACCTCACACCACAGAGTTTTGCGTGCTGTACATGTCCCTATTCATTATGAAGTGAGAAGCCCCGTTCAATCTGCAATATCTCTTTTCAACTCTTCATACTCTGCTTTGGATATCTCCCCTCGCGCGTATCGCTTCTTGAGAATATCCAGAGCACTCTCGCGCCTCGCCCCCGGAAACGACCCGGACTTATTGCCGAAACCAACGACAAAATAAATAATAACGACTATGAGAATAAGCCATATGATCCACATAATACCTCCTCCCCAAAAGCCAGGCCCCATCATCCCTCCCCAACCATCCATTGATTGGGGACAGAAAGCTCCCCGCGTACACGCCGTCATCAATACAACAAGCGCGCTCGACAGAAGGATTTTTTTCCATTGTCCTGACATGGTTACCTCTCTATGTTCTGAAACTCTCGTAACCCGCCTCATACAGCCATATCCTCTAAACCAAGTACCTCGATACGTACATCCACTTTAGGAAATATGACAGGGAGAACCGGCAACACCGATATACTGTATCAGCGCACCTGTGCTCCATGAATCTGAACGGCTACATTTTTCCCGGCATCTTTGGCTTGGGCATCATGCCTTTAGGGCCAGCCTTCTTGCCCACCGGGTACAGTCCAAACTGTGAAATCGTTTCTGCAGATAATCCCATTGCACGTAACGAAATAACAAGCTCCAACTTATTTTGCGTGCTTTTTGCCGCAGTTTCAGCCAGTTTTTTCGCCAATTCTGTCGCCTTAGCCTTGTTGAATTGTTCTGCCGACAGAGCGTCTTGCAATGCCATTTGGGCCAACAAAGACTCCTCTCTGATATCCAAGGCCTGCTTCTGGCTCTTCGTCACGGCATCTAAGTAGGAAGCTCGCTGTTCCGGCGACAAGGTCATGAGTTGCTCCATCAAGGACATCTTCTTCATGACATGGCGCTCCATCCCCTTCCCTTTTCCAGAAGCCCCCATCATCTTTTCCATCATTTCATGCATCATGTCAGGCGGTTGCATTTCGTTTTGCTGTCCCTTCTCAGCGTTTCCGTCATTCACCTCTTGTGCCATCACGCGCTGAGGGGAAGAAAGAAGGAAAAAACAAAGAATACCAGCAATTCCAATCATCGAATATTTCATACGCATACGTGCCTCCGTTTGAATTTTTGATTCAACGAATAAATCTTTATTCTTATCGTTACTCCTCCACAGAAAGAAGAACAACATCAATAATATTTATAAGTGTCGATTGGGAGCGTTGCCCAAGAATCATAGATCGTGTCTTCATAGCCACGGTCAGAAATTCAAATTTTGTCTTCCTAATGAACACGGCTCTTGCCCATTGGGGGTAACAACGTGTACCGTACCTCCCTACCATGATGTATGTGAGACATCTGACGAAAATACGCGTCAAAAACATGCAAGCTCCTCACACAACGCATGATAACCCGCTGAAATGAGGCTGTTTGCCCACAACCTCGGTCCTTCTCCGACGCTACTGTATACTGCCATCACTGAACAGTCGGAACGAAAGGCTACATGGTTTCAATGCCGGCGCTCTTGCCCTACCGAAAAACATGAACGAGTCATCCATGAATATACTGTACTACGACTGCTTTGCCGGGATAAGCGGAGACATGAACTTAGCCGCTATGATGAACCTTGGGGTAGAATTGGACTATGTGCAAGCGGAGCTGAGTAAACTTGGTATTGACGATGAGTTCGAACTGCGCGTCACCTCCGATTCCCGCTGCGGTATTTGCGGCACACGCGTTGATGTCATCTTAAAAAAACATCAGCAGCACAGTCATCATCATGAATCCCATGGACATGAACATCATCATGAACACACCCACGGCCATGAACACGCACATCATCACCATGGTTGCGGACATGCTCATGGCGACTATCGTAATCTTCGGGATATTGAATCCATTATTATGGCAAGCACATTGTCCGATGCGGTCAAAGAGACCAGCATGAAAATATTTCGGAAGGTTGCGCAGGCAGAATCCCACGTTCACGGGAAACCTGCCGATGAAGTCCATTTTCACGAAGTCGGCGCCACCGACTCCATCGTCGACATTGTCGGTGCGGCGATTTGCTATCATCGACTGAGTGTCGATGCAGTATGGGCGTCTCCTGTGGAACTTGGAGGTGGCTTCTCTCACTGTGTCCATGGACTCATTCCGGTCCCGGCACCGGCCACGGTCGAAATACTCCACGGCATCCCGACCACACGAGGCAGGACACAACACGAAATGACAACACCCACCGGCGCCGCCATTCTTGCTTCACTCGTGGATACATTTACCGACACTCCCGCCATGACGACACAACGGACCGGATACGGCATTGGGCACCGTGAAACGGAAATCCCCAATGTCCTTCGTGTCCATCTTGCTGTCACGGAAATGGACTCCTGACCCTATTCCCCTCTTCAAAAAGCGATAACGAGAACAGGGGCAGGCAATGCAAAACAATTGCCTGTCCCTGTTATTCTTCTCTACGACGAACAGCCTCAAGAGCTCTGTTCAATTCTTGGAGCGTACACGGTGCATAACGACGACACACTGAAGCAACTCCTCACGAGCATTCGAGATGGTACACTGGATATCAATCAGGGCGTTGAACAACTTCGCGACCTTCCGTTTGTAGACTTGGGACACACCAAGTTTGACGTACACCGTCCATTACGAAATGGTTTTCCCGAAGTTATCTATGGCGAGGGCAAAACGCCGGAACAAGTCGGAGAAATATTTCTCCGAATGTCCGAGCATTCCAATATTCTGGCCACCCGTGTCTCTCCCGAAATGGCAGCACACGTGCAGACTGTTTGTCCAGAAGTGAAGTATCACGAATTGGGCCGAGCTTTGACGTTCATACGCAACCCCATCTCCTTCCGCGAAGGAGAAATTGCCATCATTACAGCCGGCACCTCCGACCTCCCCGTTGCCGAAGAAGCGCGCATAACCTGTGAGCTGTTTGGAAATCACGTCAATTGTATTTCCGATGTCGGTGTGGCCGGCCTTCATCGGCTGCTTCACCGACTTCCTGAAATTCGCAGAGCCAACGTCATCATTGTTATCGCCGGCATGGAAGGGGCTCTGGCCAGCGTTGTCGGCGGGCTGGTTCCCCAACCGATTGTCGCCGTTCCCACCTCGGTGGGATATGGAGCCGCGTTTTCAGGAGTGGCCGCACTCCTTGGCATGCTCACCTCCTGCGCCAGCGGTGTCACGGTGGTCAACATCGACAACGGTTTCGGTGCAGCCTGTGCCGCCAGCAAAATCAATGCAATGTGCCAATCCTGAACGACCGGAGAGAGGACACTGCCCTTCATGATATTCACGGGAGGAATGGAGTGGATGGCACGACAATAACGGCCTGGGAGTGAAGCCCCCAGGCCGTTATTGTCGTGAACGAAAAGCTCTCTCTGTGAATAAACGATTATGACAAATCGTCAAACTTGATGCCGAAACGATCCATCTTCGAATACAACGTATTGCGGCCGATGCCGAGGGCTTTGGCCGTTTTGCTGATATTTCCTTGATGGAAGGCCAGCGCCTGACGAATCGCCTCTTCTTCCCGCTTCTTAAGCTGAAAACCACTCGGTTGCCGTTTGACAGCTCCGCCGGGGGCTCTCACCGCTTTCTCCTGAAGGTATGGAGGAAGATGCTCGACACTGAGCGGTTCTCCAAAAAGGTTATTCGCGGCAAACTCAAGGCAATTCACCAACTCGCGGACATTGCCGGGCCAATCGTGCGACATCAACAGCGCTTCGGCATCCGGTGCAATACCAGCAAACGGAATATCGAAATCCGTACATAAACGACGCAAATGATGTTTGGCCAGCAAAAGAATATCATCACCACGTGCCCGCAATGCTGGAATGGATATCCCCACAACATTCAGGCGATAAAAGAGGTCTTCGCGAAACCGCCCTTGTCGGACCAACTCCTGCAAGTCTTTGTTCGTCGCTGCAATGATTTTCACATCGACAGGTCGCGGAGTCGTCCCACCAACCGGAACAATGGCACGTTCTTCCAAGGCACGGAGCAAGTTCACTTGCTGTGACAGCGGCATTTCTGCAATCTCGTCCAAGAAAAGCACACCCTTGTCCGCTTTCTGGAACTTTCCTACACGGCCGCGTTTTGCTGCGCCCGTAAATGCCCCATCACAATATCCAAAGAGTTCACTCTGAACGAGTTCTTCGGAAAAAGCGCCGCAGTTGACGGCAATAAAGGGTTTTTCGGCGCGCGGTCCGGCCTGGTGAATGCCACGCGCAAAGAGCTCTTTCCCGGTACCGGATTCACCCGTCAACAGAACGGTGGATAATGTTCTAGCCGCGTTGGACGCTTGACGAATGACCTGACGCATGGCCGGGCTGGCATGCAAGACGCGCTCAAAGCCCTTCGGTGTTTCCGCTTGCACGGACACATTCCGTCCGCTTTTCATGGTTGGAATGGAAATATGACGGAATGGCTGTGTCTCGCTTACGGAAACAATAGTATCAAGCCACACCCCGTTGGAATTGAAAGTCGGTATAGCCTGAACATACAGTTTCGGATTAACGCGGCACTGCAAGACAACAGGGTCGCTCATGGCATCATGCTTGGCTTTGGCAAGGAGCGTGTCGAAATCAAACAACTCATCGGCTCGACGCCCTCGCAATGAGCATCCTTTGGAACACAACAGCAATTCGGCAATGCTGTTTGCACTCGTCACCCGTCCAGCGCTGTTGAGAAACAAGATACCTGTTGTTACCGAGTTGAACATGGAAGAGAACAACGATGTCATCTGCCCTTCAAGCTCAGAACAATACACACGGGCTAACTTTTGTTCCAACGCCCGGGTCGCTTGCAAAACCAATTCAAGGTTCTTGGAATGATCCGAATCTGCGGTACCGGAGATATCGAAACACCCCCAAATGTTGCCACGTGGATCCAAAATTGGAGCTGCCGTGCAGGACCAACCATGGTGACTGCGACAAAAATGTTCCTCACCAAAAACCTGCATGGGGTGCCCCGTTGCCAAAGCGGTTCCGATGGCATTGGTTCCGACACTTGATTCAGACCAGTTGGCACCAGGTCCAAAATTCAATCTGTCAGCTTGGCGCAACACGTCGAGATCTCCGCACGTGCGGGCAACGCGAGCGTCAGCGTTGGTTATGGTAATGAGCAATCCCTGCCCTCGAATACTTTTGTAGGCAGTGGCTTCAATATCGGTACAAATTCTTTTTAACGTCGTCGAAAACGGCTCAAGTTGAGCCATCGGCGCAAAATCCCAGCAACTTCGTGGAGCAGGGTCAACTCCCATATTACGACATCGTTTCCACGAATCAAGGAGCGTCTGGTCAACGTCCTCTGCCTCTACATGCTTTCCTTCTACAAACCGCTTCCATCGAGAATACTCCACAAGAGACCCCCGTCTCTCCCGTGGACGTGGTAAAGGAAGCTCAACCGTTTCAGACTGCGCACACGCAACGTGGCAGATCCCAAAAGCATCTCCATCTCGGATCAGCGAATGCATATCGGGCCTCCATCGCAATGCAAAGCTGTATGTTTACTGTATCAAATCACTGACGTAACTTCTTCATTTCTGTCAAGTGTTCCATTTTCGAACAGATACAATTCACAAAAAACACACTTTAACAATGAATATCAACTAGATACATCTCCCTTCATCATTTCTACCAGGCAACCCCCACGTTGTTCCACCACGGAACACAATCCCATCGCATCCGAAAACAAAAACAACAGATCATACTGTAATATAAATACTTTTCCCATTGGCACTTCGGTTGCAACCTTGTGACAATCACAAGGTAAACAATCAGGAGGTTTGGTCATGGCTCAACAAGTGATCATGCCCAAATGGGGCTTGACCATGAAAGAAGGAAAGGTCGCACGTTGGCTGAAAGCCGAAGGCGACCCGGTCAAAGCAGGCGAAGCGTTGTTCGAAGTGGAGACCGATAAAATCACCAATTCGGTCGAAGCACCCGCCGACGGCGTCCTGTTTCAGATCATTGTTCCCGAAGGGGAAGTTGCTAAAGTACAGGCCGTTCTCGGCGTCATTGCCGAAGCGGGTGAAACACTTGAAAAAGTCGCTGGTGGAGCTGCCCCTGAAGCAAGTGCAGCGGCTTCCGCTGACGCACCGGCTGCAAGTGCTGCTCCTGCAGCTGCTTCCAGTGGCGAATTTGTCAAAGCAATGCCTGCAGCACGCAAGCTGGCCAAAGAGTTGGGCGTTGACTTGTCGACGGTTACCGGAACCGGACGTGACGGCGCTATTACGTCGAAAGATGTTCAAGACTCCGCTGATTCTGCTTTTGCCGGTATTAACGCGAGCCCCAAAGCAATTGAATTCGCTCGCAAGAAAGGCGTCGACCTCAGCCTTATCGAAGGCACAGGTGAAGGTGGACGCATCACCAAGGCCGATATTCTTCGCGCCATGAACCCTGCCACCGACACTCCCGCCGCAGCAGCCCCCGCCGCCGAAAAAGACACCATCGTCCCGATGGAAGGTGTCCGCAAGCTGATTGCAGACAACATGCAGGCCAGTCTGAACAGCGCTGCCCAGCTTTCTGTCTTCGTTGAACTCGACGTAACGGAAATGGTCCGCCTGCGCTCGACGCTCCTGGCGCGCAACAAGCGTAACGCCGATTATCGGCTTTCGTACAATGACATTATTTCTTACGCGACGTGCCGTGCTCTCAAGCGGCATCCCATTGTGAATTCCACGCTCCAGGATGACGGTATTCATCTGCACAAGCATGTCAATCTCGGCATCGCCGTGGCCCTGCCCAACGGCCTCATCGTGCCGAACGTCAAGAAGGCCGATACCTTTACACTGGAAGAGCTCAAAACAGAGATCCGCGATGTCGCTGGTCGGGCGCGAAGCGGTGGTCTGAGCATGGACGAACTGGGTGGCGGAACATTTACCATCAGTAACGTCAGCATGCTCGGTGTCGACGGATTCACTCCTATCCTCAATCCTCCGCAAACCGGTATTCTGGGCGTCGGTCGCATTGTCGAAAAGCCCGCCGTCAAGGATGGCGAAATTTGTATCCGTAGCATGATGACGCTGTCGCTAACCTTCAACCACATGACCACTGATGGCGCTCCTGCCATGTCCTTCCTGCGTGAATTGGGCGATATGTTGGAAAATCCCGGACTGATGATTGTCTAGGGGGCATCAATGTCTCGAAAACGGTTTGCCATAGAACTCGGCTATGCCGCCGATCTGCACGGTGAGGATATGACCAAAGCCGCGGTGCGCGCCGTGCAGGACGCCGTTTCCCGAATTTGCCTTTGCGGAATTATGGAAATTTGCGGTCGGGACCAGTTTCAAGGCGTGTACGTTCATGCAGACGTGGCCGTTCCAAACCCGAACGCTGTAGATCGAGATGCAGTCCTGGCCTGCATCCCGATCGGTGAAAAATCGTTAACTCTGGTCTCCGGCGGCTTGTGCGTGCCGGGGATCGAGGTCCCCTGCTTCGCCCCTGGGGTGAGCAATATCATCGCAGCTTGCGCTGCTCTCACCGTCTCTCTTGAGATGGACAATGTGGATCAGGGGCCAAAAATATCGGAACAACAGGATTGCGTGTGTGCCGTCAAGGCCGAATAACCCATGAGGAGAGAAAGCAATGAATCTCAGCAAGAAGTCATTGATGCACATGTATGAAACGATGATCAGGATTCGCCTGTTCGAGCTGAAGTTACAAGAATTCTTCGCAGCAGGCGAGATTCCGGGCTTCGTACACCTTTACCTCGGTGAAGAAGCTGTGGCGACCGGAGCCTGTACCGCGCTCACCGACAGCGACAAGATCACCAGTACCCACCGCGGCCACGGTCACCTGCTCGCCAAAGGCGGCGACCTGAAGCTCATGATGGCGGAAATTTTCGGCAGACAGACCGGCTACTGCAAAGGCAAAGGCGGTTCCATGCACATCGCCGATATGGACCTCGGTATCCTTGGCGCCAACGGTATCGTTGGCGGTGGCGGCCCGTTGTCCGTCGGTGCTGCGCTCGCCGCGAAGTACCAGAAGACCGACGACGTTGCCATGTGCTTCTTCGGCGACGGTGCTTCCAACCAGGGCACCACACAGGAAGCCTTGAACATGGCCAGCGCCTGGAAACTCCCCTTGGTTTTTGTCAATGAAAACAACGGTTACGGCATATCCTGCCCGCAGTGCAAGTCCATGGCTGTCGTTGACATCGCCGATCGCGCCGCTGCGTACGACATGCCCGGTGTTGTGGTTGATGGCAACGACGTTCTCGCTGTTCATGAAGCCGTCGTCGAGGCCGTCAAACGCGCCCGCAAGGGAGAAGGCCCCTCCCTCATCGAATGCAAGACGTATCGTTGGCGTGGACACTTCGAAGGCGATGCCTGCACCTACCGTTGCGTCGAAGAACTCGAAGAATGGAAGGGCAAAGATCCCATTCCCCGCTTCGAAGCCAAGCTCATTGAAAGCAATACTTTGACCAAGGCAGAAGCTGAAGAAACATGGAAGCGCATTGAAAAGGATGTCGATGAGGCTGTGGAATTCGCCAAATCGAGCCCCATGCCCTCGACCAGCGCCTTGATGGACGACGTATACGCTTAGGCCCGTCGCGTTACCCTTCACGAATCGACAATCAATCCTACGGAGAAAACAATGTCCGAAAAAACATATCTTCAGGCGCTCAATGAAGCATTGAGGCAGGAAATGGAAAGCGACGAGAAGGTGTTCATTCTCGGCGAGGACGTCGGTCAGTTCGGTGGTTGCTTCGGTGTTACCCAGGGACTTTTCGCCGAATTCGGTGAAGAGCGCGTCATGGATACACCCATCACGGAAAGCACCATCGTCGGTGCCGCGGCCGGTGCTGCCGCGTGTGGCCTGCGCCCCGTGGCCGAACTGATGTTCGTCGACTTCATCGGTGTTGCTTTTGACCAGCTGTTCAACCAAGCGGCCAAAATGCGCTTTATGTTCGGCGGAAAAGCCACCGTGCCGATGACGTTACGTATGCCGCAAGGTGCCGGCATCGGTGCTGCCGCGCAGCACTCCCAGAGCCTGGAATCCTGGTTCATGAACATCCCCGGCCTCAAAGTGGTTATCCCTTCCACCCCCCATGACGCCAAGGGCCTGTTGATCAGCGCTATCCGCGATGACAACCCAGTTGTCTTCCTGGAACACAAACTTCTGTATGGCGCCACCGGCGAAGTACCGGATGAAAGCTACAGCATCGAACTCGGCAAAGCCGACGTCAAACGCGAAGGCTCCGACGTCACCATCGTTGCCTACTCGCAGATGCTTTACTCGGCCCTGGAAGCTGCGGAACAGCTCAAAGCCGACGGCATCAACGCTGAAGTTGTCGACCCGCGCTGCCTCCTGCCGCTCGACAAAGACACGATCATCGACTCTGTCAAAAAGACCCATAAGCTCGTCGTCGCGCATGAAGCCGTCACGTTTGCTGGCGCCGGCGCTGAAATTGCCGCCATCATCGCAGACGAAGCCATTGAATACATCGACGCGCCCATCAAGCGGGTTGGCGCGCCGTTCTGCCCCGTTCCGTTCTCGCCACCGCTGGAACAGTTCTACATTCCCGGCGCGGGCCAAATCATCGAAGCGGTCAAGAGCATTTGCTAATCCCATGATCATTGAGGGGGTAACGGTTCAACCCGTTATCCCCATCTCATTTCACGAGGGCGTATCAGTGTGAGTATCGCAGCTATCTTAGCCAACCCCGCTTCCGGCAAGGACATTCGTCGTCTGGTGGCCCACGGCAGTGTCTTTGATAATCAAGAAAAAGTGCGCATGGTTCGACGGTTAATCCTCGGCCTGGAGCGCTCCGGTGTGACCAAAATTCTCTACATGCCGGATTCCTACGCCATTATTCCTCGTGCCCTGAACTCCATTTCTCCATCCATCCCCATTGAGGCGGTGGAGATGCCCATTCGAAGCAACCAGACCGACACAACCACAGCCGCAGGCATCATGGAAACGCTTGGGGCGAAGTGTCTGATTGTCCTCGGAGGAGACGGGACCAGCCGGGCTGCCTGCAAAGGAACCGTTGCGGTTCCCATTCTTCCCCTCTCCACAGGGACCAACAATGTCTTTCCCTTTATGGGCGAAGCCACCATTGCAGGCCTTGCGGCTGGCCTGGTGGCAAGCGGCCGTCTCCCGCGAGAAGCCTGTTGCGTCCATTCCTGTATGTTTGATATTTTGCTCAACGATGCCGTTGTAGACATCGCATTGGTCGATGCGGCGGTCTACGATGATGTGTTTCTCGCATCTCGCGCAGTATGGCATATGGAGAAAGTACCGCAACTCTTCCTCACGCGGTGCAGCGCTTCGTCTATCGGACTCTCAGCTATCGGCGGTCAAATTCGGAGTATCCTTCCCGAAGAACCACGCGGGCTCGCCCTGACCTTGGGACCAAACGCCTCCATGAAGGTGACGGCGGCAATTGCCCCAGGCATGTTCACCGAGGTTCCTCTTGTCGATGTGTCGGAAATGGCTCCCGGTGAGATATTCCCCATTCACGTCAATCCAGGGATTATTGCTGTGGACGGTGAACGTGAAGTGGAAATCCCTCGTGGTTCCCGTGCGAGCATTCGACTGAGTACCGCCGGCCCGATGGTCGTTGACGTACAGAAAACCATGGCACTGGCCAGACAGGAAGGCCTGTTCTGTCAACCATCCTAATCTGAAAGGAGACAGCATGAGTAATGCCCTGAAAGCCGCGTTTATTTTTGTCGCCCCCGGCGGCGATCCTACACAACATCGGAGCTGGGTACGCACCGAAGGCGTTGAATTGCTTGCCGTGGCCGTAAGCAACTATGACCAGGCCGAAGCTCTCGCCCGTGAACTGGTGGAAAAAGAAGGTATCGCTGCCATAGAACTCTGCGGAGGATTCGGAGCGGCTGGAACGGCGCGTGTTGCTGCCGCCGTCAACGTACCAGTTGGAGTCGTCCGCTTTGATACCCACCCTGGCTTGAATAACGCCAGCGGTGACACATTGTTTGCGTAATAGAGACTGGATGCGCACAGGGCGGCCGCTTGTACCGGGCCGCCTCGCGCGTCCGAAGGAAAAGCTTAGGCGCCGTCCAGCACGTGCTTCTTTGGCACAAAGCATGTAAACGTGCCGGAAAAAACAACATCTTCACCACACAGAATCTCTACCCGAACAAGATGCTTTTTCTCTTGCGGGGTCTCATCCTGTGCTTTGGCAACAAGCACGTCACCAACGCGAGAGGGTTTCAAAAAGCGGGTTTCCGCCGCGCCAAGGACAACGTTGGGATGATTCACGGCCAGCATGGCAGCATAGTCTGCCAACCCGAAAAGAAATCCGCCGTGAACTAATCCACTGGCATCCGCCGCCATATTCGGACTGCACGTCAGTTGGACTTCACTCCGATTTTCTTCCACGACGCTCGGTTCTCCGCAGAGGGACCGATCAATGCGTTCATGTGTTTTGATCTCCATAAAGTGCTCCGCGAAGATGGATGGAGATATCTCACCCCCGGCAATTGCTGAAAATTCCGGGGCCGGACGGAAGTCATTCCGACCAGCCCCAATATTATGCCGTTGTCGGGCTAATCGAACAAGTCTTCAAGTTCTTCGAAAACATATTTCATGTACATCATTTTCGGCGAACCACCCATCGAAATGGCCAGCATGGCGGCTTGCATGATTTCTTCCTTGCTTGCACCGTGGCTGGCTGCACCCTGAACGTGAAGGGAGATGCACATTTCACATTGCGACATCATCGAACACGCAACGTGAATCAATTCCTGCGTCTTGTGATCGATCGGACCGTATTGGCTGATTTCTTTGGTAAAACCGATGTATTTGGGGAAGATGTCCCCGGCCTGCGACTGCATTTTAGAAAGGACTAAGGCCGCTTTTTCCGCTGCATCCATTGGTGTACTCCTCAGTTAAATGTTGATGTTCCTATTAAGCAAGGAGTATGCCTCACGAATCATATTTGTTTTTCCTGTCGTTTTAGTATGATAGCAACCTGAAAAAATCAAAGTCTCTGTAAATGCTTTGTCCCGGATATGAACATTGATCGAAAATCGAACGTTCTGAAAAGCCGGTGTTCTGCATGAAAACCAACATGATTCCGGTGAGCTTAGAACAGGCAATCGATAAGCGCAGATAAATCAACCCCTTTCAAATACTCATCTAACGAGATCTTCTCTAAGCGCTGTGCCAATTGAGCACGATCATGAGGACAACCAACCAGCAACGCTTCAATGTCCCCGATGGGACGCACGCCGAAATAATCTCCAAACAGACGAATGTGTTCGATGCGCCCTTTTTTTACGTCCATATGCACTTCCAGCAACCCGCCTGGAGTCCGCGTACTGCGTGTAAAATTGTAAGCAGGCGAATCGCCGAAGTTCCAATCCCAGGAACGATACCGTTGCTCGGCAAGTTCTTCGATGCCGCGCACTTCTTCCGCTCTCAATGCCATGTCATCACGGACAGCCTCACCCGAGACTCGTGCCATCAGCACATCGAGAAATTCCGTAACATCCATCGGCTCAGGAAGATGGCTGGAAATATTCGTGACGCGCTTCTTGACGCTTTTGACGGCTTTGTCTCGATATTTCTCGGGATCGACACGTAACGCACCGGAGACATCGGCAATATCCGAAGCAAAAAGTAACGTCCCGTGATGCAGGATGCGATTCTTGTGGAAGTGCTGCGCATTACCGGAAAATTTCTGCCCATTGATGACGAGGTCGTTCCGTCCATCAAGAGAACCGTCCACCCCCATACTCCGCAGAGCATCAAGAATAGGTGCAGTAAAACGATTGAAATCCAGCTTGTCAGAAGGAGTGCCGTTACTGATAAATGTGAAATTAATATTCCCGAGATCATGGAACACGGCCCCACCACCGCTGAGTCGCCTGACCACCGGAATATTGCGTTCTCGCACAAACACTTCGTCGATTTGCGAGAGCGTATTTTGATTTCGGCCAACAATAACCGCCGACGCGTTGCGCCACAGCATGAAGATTTCAGCATCGGTCTGTGTCAACAACCACTCTTCGGCGGCAAGATTAAACGCCGGATCAGTGCCCCGGTTATGAATGTATCGCATGGGTGCTCCTTCAATCTTTTTTTGCAAAAGCTAGGCCTGATATTATTTTCACAGCATGAATTCATACATATTGATGCAGTTCAAGTCATAACATCACAATTTGACAAAAGAATTCCTTTCTTCGTTGGAGAAAGCAAGAAGACATCAACACAATGAGTATACATTGCAATCACAAAAGCATCTATATAAAGCACAACCACCAATAGAAAATATCAATTTACAATTTTCTTCACGACAACACATAAAGCCATGTGACATTTAGCCGATATTCATTTATACCATAGACGTACAATACTCCTTTTAATGAGGACGCCATGAAAATTTCATCGAGTAGTACGTTTAACTCTCCCTTCCTCCTTTCCACATCCCGTTCAGACGAGCAACAGGAGACGGCCGAATCCACGGCCCTGAGCATCAATCCAACCAATAATGCCAATCAATCCAACCAAACACAGAGCACTCCCCAAAACCTTTTGGCAAACAACTTCGTTCAACGCAATTATGAACAGTCAAAGTATACACAAGGCCTTTTGAATGGCCTGAGATCGGACAACGAATTCAGCACGAAAATGATGGGAATCATCAATTCCTATAGCAAACTCGCCGCGGCAACAGACAACTACGCCGAAAAAGTGATCATTGGAAACAAAGCAAGCCAAGCGGCCGGTGACGTCATAGAAAATGAAGTGGTTAAAACGCAAACCGAGCGCATGGAAAAAGAACGCCAAGAATACGAAGAAAAAATCGAACAGGAACTCGAAGAACAAGCCATCGCAAGCAGTGAAGAGAGTAGCGAAAGTGAAGAGAGTAGCGAAGAAGAAACGACCGCTTCCAATGCTTCATCCACACAAGAAAGTGCCGATACGGAGCAAACACAGGCTGCAACCGAAGAAACACAAGCTCAAACGGAAAGCGCGGCCACGCAATCCAACGCAGAACAGCAGCCTGCCCAGACCGCGACATCAGAAACAGACAATACGAGCAGCGCTGACAAAAACGAGGCATCTGCCTCCGTTGATGTTTTTGTGTAAGGGCTCCCCAATACATACCACCCCGGCCCATATTCTCACGGACCGGGCGGTATGATTGGGTCTCTATTTCCAGTGTCTCTTCCTGGAAATGGAGTAGAGCTCAGTTACAGAATTGATCGGATAGCAGCCGCAATCTTTTGGGCATTGGGTTTGTAGAACTGCTCCTGCGGCGGAGAGAACGGCACAGGGATATCCGGACCGGCCACCCGACGTATAGGCGCCTTGAGTGATCCATATCCTTCTTCCGCCACCATGGCGGCCAACTCGGCGCCGAAACCGCAAAACTTCGTGGCATCATGGACCGTAACGAAACGTCCCGTCCGTGCGACGGACTCCAACACCGTTTCTCGATCCAACGGCACGAGACTGCGCAGATCAATAACTTCCACGGAAACACCTTCGGCTTCCAGATCGGCAGCAGCGCCCAAAGCAGCGAGTACGGCGCCACCGTATCCAACGACGGTGACATCGGTACCGGGACGTTTAATAATCGCTTTCCCGAGTGGAATACGCTCATCCCCTTCCGGCACCGGGCCTTGCATCCAGTACAAGCCCATCTCTTCCACCACAATGACCGGATCGGGGTCAAAGATAGCAGAAAGAAGCAATCCCTTGGCCTCGGCCGGGGATGACGCGAAAACTACTTTCAATCCGGGAACATGTGCCATCCAGGCTTCGAGGTTGTGCGAATGCTGGCAACCGGCGTTGAACATACCGGCTTTGACACGAACGGTCAGTGGAAACGAACACTTCCCTCCGCTGAGATACCGAAGTTTCGCCGCATGATTGACCAACATATCTGACGCCAGGGTAATGAAAGGAAAAAACATGATTTCCACAACAGGCAACAATCCCATCGTCGAAGCACCCACGGCAAGACCGGCAATGGCAGCCTCACTCACGGGAGTATCTTTGACACGACGACGGCCGAACGTTTCCAACACCCCATATGTGGGCATGAGTGGACTGTCATGAATGGAGACACCGATACCTTCCCCCGCAATGAAGACGCGTTCGTCCATCTCCATGGCCAAGGTCAACGCCTCTCGAATCGCGACGCCAGTGTGCAATTCTCGCATGTCGCTCTCCTTTATATGCGCTCTTCAGCACTCGCCCAGAGGTGATCCAAGGCGGATTCAGGGGTTGGATAAGGACTTTCATCGGCAAACAACAGGGCATCGGCAACTGTATCCGCCGCTTTTTGTTCCAAGGCTTCAGCATCCTCCATACTGATCACACCTTCGCTTTCAAGGCGTGCCCGAAACATGGCCAATGGATCGCG
The DNA here is from genome assembly GCF_000429305.1 of Desulfovibrio inopinatus DSM 10711. Lineage (NCBI taxonomy): Bacteria > Pseudomonadati > Thermodesulfobacteriota > Desulfovibrionia > Desulfovibrionales > Desulfovibrionaceae > Desulfovibrio > Desulfovibrio inopinatus. Next base: position 274,158 of record NZ_AUBP01000002.1, on the reverse strand, counting down.
TTGCGCCCAAAATGCAATCTCATCCGGATCGACATAATGTTGTTTGTCATATTCACCATGTCCATGCATGCGATATGTGGCCAGCTCCATGAGCGCCGGCCCCTTCCCAGCACGAATTCCGGCAATGCACTCTTGTGCCGTATGCAACACATCATCGGGATCATTTCCGCTCACGAGTTCACCGGACATGGAATACGACTCCGCTCGCGACGCGATATTCCCGGCCGAACAATGCTCACTGAAACTTTGCGCTCCAGCCCAACAATTGTTTTCGCAGACAAACAAAATCGGCAATTTCCACAATCCCGCCAGGTTCATGGCTTCATGAACCGATCCTTCCGCCGCGGCTCCGTCACCGAAAAAAACCAAGGTTACGGCATCGCTGCCTTGGTATTGCTGGGCGAATGCCGCACCGACGGCAAGAAGCGGACTGGCCCCCACAATCGTTGAGGTCATCAACGCATTCACTTCTGGAACAATGAGATGCAACGTACCGGACTTGCCGTGATTCACTCCGGTTTCTTTGCCCATAATCTCTGCCAACAACCCTTTGGGATCAGCTCCCCGAGCAAGAAGGTGAGCATGGCTACGATGATTGGTAATGATGACGTCATCGCCACGCAAAGCAAGCACGGCCGCCACGGCAGCTTCCTGGCCTGTGGCAAGAATTTGCATACCGGGCAATCTGCCCTGTTCCGCCGCCAATGTGGTCACACAATCTTCAAAAGCCCGAGCCAAATACATCATTTCCAAGATTTTTCGTCGCAGATCAACGTTCGGTTCCGAGCCCATAACCCCTCCCCTGTGGCATCATGTTCAAGGATTATATTGTTGCATATTCAACTATATGATTACCATTTTCTCTCAAAAAAAACCATCACAAAACGCACCCACACCTCCATTCATCATGATTGACATTGACGGTTGCCAACATCTGGTAACAGGTCCATAGTCTATCCTTTACCATACATTGCCATGCAGTCCGGGGCGGCGAGTGTATTCCGCTCCATAATTCGGTGAATTCCAACAAGGGGAGGGCTCTGTGAGCACGTTCGTGATTCACCCTATCGTTTTGGGAACCAAAGAATTCGATAAGGGAATGATGACCTATCAATTCGATTATGGTCAGCCGTATACCATTCCCATTTATGGTTGGTATCTGGAAGGAGGAGACAAGCGAATCCTCGTCGATACCGGCGAAATGCGCCCTGTTATTTCAGAAAGTCGAGAGCAGGCTATTGGCGGAGCAATTTCCACTTTTACCGACGGGCTTGCCCGTTTTGGATTAACGCCAGCCGATATCGATGTCGTGGTCCATACGCATCTGCATAACGATCACTGCGAGAATGACTACTTATGCGAGAACGCCGTCTTCTATGTTCATGAAAAAGAACTGGCTCATGCCCAGAATCCCCACCCGCTGGATTACCGGTATAACGAAGAATATATCGAAGACGTCGTGGATGCCGGACAAATGGTACCCCTCAGCGAAGACACGGAAATCATGCCTGGTCTGCGCATGGTGCACACTCCGGCCCATACCGAAGGTGGCATGTCCATCTTTATCGACACTCCGGCCGGTTCCGCCGTCATTACGGGCTTTTGTGTTATCCAGGAAAATCTGTTTCCGCCCAAGGCCATAACGGCAAGAGAAATGGACGTCATCCCGCCGGGAACCTGCGTCAATTCGTATGCCGCCTACGACATTGTGCGACGCATACGCGATGCTGCCGATATCGTCATTCCACTCCATGAACCTTCGTTCGCGACAGGTGTTCCCATCGGCATCAAATAAACCGTGAACATCCACGAATCGTCAGGACAGATTGCCGACTGACCTGATGGTTCGTGTTGCAATCGTCGCACTTTTCTCTTGGTGAGGTGTATGGCAATATAACCGCATACAACAGGTGGTCCTACTGCGTCGGTTTAAACACGCCGAGACAACAACGCCCCGAGATGTACCATGCCAACCACTTCTTTCTCCGCTTTACGATTATGGAGCATTGCTTTCATCATCACCACTCTCGCATTGTGCACTGTTCCGAGCCCCCTTTATGCGGAAGCCCCCACCGCCCAAAATATTTCTCCTGCAACGACATTTCGCTGTGCCGTGAACGATTCCGTCGTCTTTACGATTCATGCCGAAGATGTGGACGGCGACCTGTTGGGAGCAGAATGGTACGGTTGTCCGGAATCCCCAAGTACACCATGCATTTCCATCGTCAAAAAAACCGACGGCAAGGCATATGAAGCTGAAATCAAAAAAACACTCCTTTTTACGGAACCAGGAGCATATACGATTTCCGTCATTGCCTTCGATGATACCTATACTTATAGCGATCCCATAGAATGGATCATCGATGTTACTCCACCACATCATGCCAACCCTGTGGAGTACAGGTCACTCTATGTCGATGGTTTTGACTCGATTCTCGGTGATTCCCAAAAAGAGCAGGAGTTGCTTCATTTTGTAGACGGCCACAAATTTAGCGAAATTGCGTTATACGGTCTGTTTCCCATATTGCAAGAGGACTCAGGCTATACGCAACGTGTCGAACAACTCAAAAAATTTATCACGCAAGCCAAGCAAGAGTATGGTCTTCTCGCAGTCAAAGGTGTTGGTTGTCTTGATACAGACTTTGACAGCATTGAAGTATACAACTCGTCGTGTAACACGACCGTAGAGCGTTTCAATGGACTTGTCAGCGAATATGAATATTGGAATGCAAGCCAGTCAGACGCAGGGGATATCAACGATTTTGTGCATCTCCTGACGCATATGCGCGAGATTGCAGACCGGCAAGACATGACAGTCGATGCCTATTTGGGCTGGCTTGGAACGTCTGAGGACAAGCAAGAAGAAGCAGCACGGATCGCGGAATTTGCCGACATCATTTACCTGCATGCTTATCGAGCCGATCCCTATGCGACGTATGCATATATATCGGATCGTCTTTCGATATTTACCCAAGTAAAAAGTGGTATTCGTATCCGCCCCATCTTCAGTGCAGAATGGAGACCGGTTGATATCTGCTCAGGCCCTCATCAGACAGGTGTGGATAATATGTGCTTTATGGGAAAATGGTACGAGACGAACGCGCTACGAACAGCAGAAGACATTTTCATGGATATGTATGTCTTTCAACAATCAGAACTTCCCGGAGATGCTGTCATCGACGGCTATCAATACTTTGCATATTCCCATCTCAAAGCGGCTTTGGAGGTAGGAAAGCTCATCAGCATTCTCCCGACGCTCTCGCTTCTTCTGGGGCAATCGAATGAAGTGGAAAGCGTTTCACCCAGCAATCCATAATCTCTTGATCATCTCATAAGCACACGTCCGGCCGACATAAGTTCAGCCGGACGTGTGTCGTGAATACAGTGTTACGATGTTACCGATTTTGACGATTCAAGGTGACAAGCCCATTGATCCGGCGCAATGCGCCCTCCATACGCCGGAAGCTCTAAAACAGGATCGGTCGGTCTGCACTGCGACCACATTCGATTGAGTCCGCATGTCCCGAACTCACGCACACGCTCAACCTCGTCCAGATTAAGCACATCTGTCATAATCGCTGCGTTTTCACTCGGCAATTGTACCCGCACATTGCCTTCCGGATCGGCAATGAGGCTTTGACCGGTTCCTGCCGGAGCCGCCGCATTGACGCTGACAATGAACGTCTGGTTGCTGATGGCATTGGCTTGCACCAGCACACGTTCCTTCTCCCGATCGCAGGTTGATGTCTGTGCCTGGTTAATAATCACTTCCGCGCCCATCCAGGCGAGCTGACGACAGACCTCGGGAAACCAGATATCATAACAAATAGACAACCCAAGACGGCCGATTCCTGGAAGATCGACAACACAGAACGATTGTCCCGGCGTATAGGGTTCATACGGCCGCCACGGAAAGCATTTCCGATACGTTGCCACAAGCTCCCCTGCCGGAGAAAACAACGGCGAAGTATTGTAAATTCCCCCGTTTCCATCGTCTTCGTAAAAGGTACCGGGCAACAACCAAACCTTGGCGCGGCGTGCAATATGCGACAAACGTTGCATCAGCGGTCCATCAACCTGCTGCGCCCATTGCATCATCTGAGCACTGCGTTGCTCCGGCGTACCATCAACTTTGAAAAGATGATTCTCCGGGTAGATTACCAGCCGCGTTTTCGGAAAATCGGCCAACAAAGAGACGATCTCATCCTCAAATTCATCCATGTCGCATTCAAAAGACCGTGACGTTTCCTGCATTGCCAATATGGGGAGATATCGCGCCATCATTACTCCAATATGCTCTGCGTGAATGAAGAGTTGTCATCCAACGCGCCTTCTTCATCAAAATCCACTTCAGGCGGTTCTTTGGTGAAAAATTTCGTCAAATAGGCCAGATGCACCACACCCAACAGTAACCAGCAACTCCCTAGCACAACGGCGTGGATGTCCAGTTTGGTCAACAACCAAACATTGACGACTGCGCCAAGAATCGGAAGCACCACGCCGCTCAAGACATTGTATTGAGCGCGCGCCCGTTCGTTTTTATAATACATGAAGACAACGGAGAGATTGACCATGGTAAAGGCGACAAACGCACCGAAGTTGATAAACGATGCCGCCGAAAGTACATCCAGAAACAATGCGACAATCCCGATGGCGCCTGTCAGAATAATATTGAATTCCGGAGTATGAAACCGGGCATTCAGGTGACCGAAAAGCGCCTTGGGGAGCACGGAGTCACGCCCCATAGCGTACAGCAAACGGGATGCACTGGCCTGCGCGGCAATCCCCGATGTAAATTGCGCAAGGACCATTCCTGCCAGAAAAACCGCACTGAACAAATTGCCACCGATAACCTTGGCAATTTCAAACGCAGCCGAATCCGCATCTTGAAATATTCCACCGGGATGGACAAGCTGTGTTGTGTAACCGACCACAATGTAAATGCCGCCCCCGATCAACGCAGTCAGAATAATCGCCTTGGGAATGGTGCGCTTCGGATCAATGGTTTCTTCGGTTAACGTCGTGACGGCATCGAAGCCGAGAAATGAATACGCAGCCACGGCGGCTCCCGCCGCTATCGTATTGAATGAAGAACCGTCATTGAAGAACGGGGTCAAGCTGACCATCCCGGACAAACCATCTGCGACAAAAATGTGCAACAGGGACAAAGCGACGAAAAAGATGATGACCAATACCTGAAATGTCATCAGCAGCGAATTGACTTTGGCAGCGAGTTGAATACCGATGACATTGAGTATGGTCGTCAACGCGATAAAGGCGAGCAAAAAGAAATAGCTCGGCACGGTCGGAAACTGCGCGCTGAGATACGCGGCTCCAATAAGCCAGATCACCATGGGTAGAAAGAAATAATCAAGTAAAATGCCCCAGCCGACCATGAACCCAAGCCGAGAATCGATGGATTTTCGTACGTAGGTGTAGGCGGAACCGGCCACAGGATATTCTTTGGACATGATACCATAGCTATATGCCGTAAAAATCATCGCCAATGTTGTGATAATATATGCCGTTGGAACGGCTCCGTTAGTCGTCGTGGCCACGACACCAAAGGTGCCGAGAACGATCATGGGAGTCATGTAGGCAAGACCGAAAAGCACCACCGCTTTCAGCGATAAAGTCCGATCCAGAGTCGCTTGTGAAGTTGTCATACCATCCTCCTGAAGTACCCTCTCTCATCGGGCGTGAATATTCATTGGCTACAGGAATGAAGACCTCGCAACTATGAGGAATCATTCTTCCTTACTCCCTGTTTGCGCTCCTGTAACCAGACCGTGCAGACCTGCCCTTCCTGCTCATGCTTCACAATATTATGTGTTTTTTCAATATGATTAGGGACGATGCCGGCAAAATCCGTCCCTCAATCATACCAAAAAGCCCTTGCACTTTTGGCAGGCGTGAAATATTGATTAGTCACAATTTTGTGAAATTCACATAGCCCTAAAGTGGTATACAGCGTATGAACGGAGTCGCAAAAAATCGTGATACGTCATTAGCGCGGGCCATCAACCTTCTTGGTCACCAGAGATTCTCCGAAGCATTTTCAGGGTTTGCAAGGCACCTCACTGCCTTCGACAACCTGATCGTCCTCCTCTATCAAGGAAAGACCAATCCGGTGGTGCTGTATCGAGAATATCGAGACCCGGTTGTGTACCGGAACATGGACAGCGCGTACGTGGAGAGTGCATATCAGCTCGACCCGTTTTACAAGGAACATCTCAAGGGTTCTGTACACGGATTGCGACGGCTCATCGATGTTATCCCCTCAGAGCTCCAACAGACCAATTACTACACGACATACTACGCGCAAACGACGTTGATCGATGAAGTGGCCGCCTTTGCCGATCTGGGCAACGGAACAACAATCACCGCGTGTTTCGGGAAAGACAGAACGAGTGGAGCGAAATTTTCAGGAAAGGAAATCCGAGCTCTGTGGGAACATGAACATGTACTCAGTATTTTGCTGGAAAAACAATGGAAGGATACCGCTCGGGACTTGCTTGCACAACAACTTGATATACCGTTAAAGACACGCCTCCAAGAAGCCTTTCAACACGAAACCGGTATTCATCTGACGCCTCGCCAAGCCGAAATCGCGGCCTTCATCCTGCAAGGCTATTCTTCAATGGCTATCAGTTTACATTTGAATATCAGCATTCAAACCGTCAAGGTATTTCGTCGACAACTCTACACCAAATGCAACATCTCGTCGCAGGGAGAGTTGTTTACCATGATGATGCCCCTCTTTTCAAAATTGAGCGGACATACAATGTAATGACGGGAGAGAGCGTTTTCCGAAACTTGAGATGGGAGACGCCTCGACGAAAACATGCCTTGCGATTCTTTCAATCGCCTTATTGCAACGCAAGGTAGACATGCTCATACGCGATATCCACAGCGACCGCGAGGAGCAGCACAGCCATGATCCGATTCAGATAAACAAAATAAGACAACCTTTTTATATGCTTGGAGATGGTTGACCCCATTACCGCATAGACAAACGGCGCTCCAAACGACGTCACCCCAAGCAGTACCGACCAGACCGCGATGTCAATTCCATCAATCCCTGCTGCAGGAAAAAGAATCGTCGTCACAGGCAAGACCGCCACAATAGCTTTCGGATTAAACAATTGCATCAAGACCCCGTCTTTATACCGCAAAAGAGGGACATCATCCTTTTCTCCCGTTATATCGATGTGGGAAAACATGATTTTATAGGCAAGATAGCCGATAAACAGCGAGCCAGCAGCTGAAATAAACGGCAAGAATGCGCTATGGGCAATGTTGCTCCCAGCATACCCGGCTAAAAGAAACATACAGCATACAGATGTTGCGACGCCTAAAGAAAATGGGATATGGACGGAAAACTTTTTCTGCATCCCACAGTGCAAACTCAAGATGTTCACGGGGCCAGGAGTATACATCACCCCAATGGAATAGAGCATTATGCCAAGCATGTTTTTTCCTCACTTCAAAAGCTGTACTTGATACTGCTTAGGCGTGACACCATACGCCCGTTTAAAATGTCGATTCATGTGGCTGACATCGAAAAACCCAAGCTCCAATGCAACGTCAGTCGGTGATTTTCCTTTGCTGAGCACTTCCCGGGCTTTATTGATCCTATGGTTAAGAATAAATTGATGAGGTGTGAGCCCGAATTGTGTTCGAAACATGCGGATGAAATGATATTTCGACATGTGCACGATTGAACTGAGATCATCTATCGAAATATCCTGTGCAATATTTGCGAAAATATAATCTCGCACCTTTAAGAGCAGGGCATCTTTGCTCTTTATCCATTTATCAGAATGGAATGTTCCCATGCGCTGACTCAGGCGCTTGGCGATTTCATACAACACGTGTTCATATTCAAGCGTTGCGATTGATGTTGCATTGACAAGATACGCCATTCTCAACACTAAAGATTGCAGGACAAAATCTTCAAAATGTAATTCATAAATACGACAATCCGATTTTTCATCGTGCGCTGCACTCCCCACAAGAGGAAAGAGTACTTTCGGATCAATATACAGCATCGTATACTTCAGGGCGGTATCTTTCCCAGGGTTGCCGTTATGCACATCGCCAGGATTGAAGAAAATAATATTGCCAGGAAAACTGCGAAACCAACGTCCTTGGCAAGAAAATTCCTGAACCCCTTCGCGTGTTACCCCTATCGCGAATTCTTCATGTGCATGTTTGCTGTAGGAGAAATCGGACATGACCGCATGAAGAACCGTAACTCCAACTGATTCTTTCGGACTCATGAATTGGAAATGGTCATATTTCGTCACGGACATCATCCCCTCCCTGCTCCGTAGCTCTTTCATAATCATCCTGACGTGGAAAGGCTTGGACAAAATTGCGAAAACGTCTTCCGCCATGCACATCACGCAAAACGTCCGGTCTGCTCCACTGGCCGACCGGACGTTTTCATCGCATTCCCTGTCTCTCACCACCACATGTGGTGGCAAGATCACGCTAAATAATCGCTTCGATAAGATGCGGTCCGGGCTCACGAAGCGCGGCCGTAAACGCGTCGAGAAATGCTTGCGTTGTTTCGGCTCGTACCGCCGACACGCCCATGCCTTCGGCAAGTTTGACCCAATCGAGCGACGGATTATGCAGATCGAACAGTGACGCTGCAACTCCGCCTTCGGATGTCGCCTGCATCAGACGTAATTCCTGATTCAATACGGCGTACGACCGATTGGCATAGATGACGGTGACGACATCAAGCTTCTCACGTGCCTGCGTCCAGAGCGCTTGCAGGGTGTACATGGCGCTGCCATCACCTTCCAAACAAACGACCTTGCGGCCCGGTGCTCCAATGGCAACCCCCGTGCTCAAAGGCAGAATATCGCCGATGGATCCCCCCGTCAGCGCAAGATAGTCGTGGGGTGCCGACTGCGCGAGTAACGACGAGTACGGCAAGGTGGATGTAATGCCTTCATCCGTGACAATAGCCTCTTCCGGCAACAATGCCGCTACTATCTGCAAAGCGTTTTGCGCTGTCAGAGGACCATTTCCCGGCAGCGACGGCGGGCCAAACGATGTCAGGGAACAGGTCGGTGGAGACTTGATCGCTTCGCCCAGCGCGACCAAAGCGGCATTGCCATCTTCATGCGGGTGCGACAATGTCAAAATGGCACATGCAGGCGGTGTCAGCCAGCTTTCTTGATCCGGGTAGGCGAAAAACGAAACCGGAGGTTCCGCACCGACAAGCAGAAGTTGTTCAAACTCACCCAATCGACGGAGAATATCCTTCCCGCGGTACGGCAGCCGCTCAACAATTGGCGCACCAGCCCCTGCGCGCATCCGTGGAGTAAACGTATCACAGAACAATGTCGCGCCCACTTTGGCGGCAATGCAGCCGGCTGCGTGGAGTCCTTCCTCATAGAGTACACTCCCACGCATCAGAATTGCTGTTTTCTTTCCGCTGGAAAGCGCCTGTGCAGCGGCATCAATCGCCGCATCGGACACGACTCCCGCCGGGCAGACATCAAGCCGTGGCGCAGGTCGTTCCGCTGGCAACCACGAAGCATCGGCAGGGAGAATTAACGTCGCCACCTGACCGGGAGACTGACGCGCCGCTTGAACTGCGCGGGCAGCATCTACCGCAACATTGCGTGAGCTTTTCGACCGATGCACCCAATGGGAAATGGCTTCGGCAAAACCGACGACGTTTGAGGTCAATGGCGCATCATAGCGCTCATGTGTGGTGGCATGATCACCGACGATATTCACCATCGGCGTTTGCCCTTTCCGTGCATTATGAATATTGGCCATGCCGTTGGCGAATCCCGGCCCAAGGTGGAGCAACGTACAAGCCGGTTTTCCTGCCATGCGGGCATATCCATCAGCCGCACCGGTCACGACGCCTTCAAACAGACAAAGCACCGAACGCATGCCGGGAATATGGTCGAGCGCACAAACAAAATGCATTTCCGACGTACCCGGATTGGCAAAACAGACCTCAATGCCACTATCAACCAGTGTGGCAACAAGCGATTCAGCACCATTCAGCGTCTCGGGCAAGGCAGCATTCCCATCCCGAGAAGAATCTAACGTCATCAATTCACTCCTTGTTTCAAATTCTTCACGCATAGCCCACGACCACGCGTGAGCAATTCATGTGCACTCTCTTGCAAAGGAAATACAGGCGCCCCCGAAACCGACATAACGCCGCCATCGGAAAGCGCAAGGAGCCTTCATGAGCATTTCCCCGACTCGACGAGACACAGGGCTGACAGCTCAAAAATACAAATGGAGAGCGTTCCTCAGAAAAGAAGAAACACGTGTTTACCATGATAAAACCGTAGCGAGGCAAATAACGGCGGTCAAGCTCCTCTGACAAGGATGGCCCTATGAAAGAACACTCTTCCATAGGGCCATTTGAAAACGCAGTACGGATACAGACTGATTGTGTCTCAGTCGTGATTTACCTGCGACGCCAATGCTCCAATCTCTTCAAGAAGTTTTCCTCTGGACTGCGCCAGTTTCTTCCACTTGCGTTTTTCCTTTTTCAAGGCTTCGATGGTATGGAGCAGATTTTGAATGGTGTGCGCGGGGTAGCCGTGTGTAGCACGGCTACCCCCGCGGAGTTCTTCGTCGTTGTTTTGCCTGATAGAGGCAATCTGATTGGCATCGAGAATCATTGAGACCGTATTTTACGCTGTTTTACAAAGCACTTCCATCGCGTATTCCGTCCGATCCTTGTATTCTTCCTGTTTGCCCTTATTCCAGCGATTGACCGGGCGATAGTATCCCACGACACGCGTATAGACTTCGGTTTCCCGATCACATGTCGGACAACGGAACTGTTCGCCATAGAGATACCCATGATTCTCACAGACCGAGAATGTCGGTGTCACGGAGATATAGGGAATCTTGGTCATACTCATGGCTTTCAAAAGGAAACGCTGAATACTCTCTTCGTTGGGAACGGCTTCACCCAAAAAGGTGTGAAAAACCGTACCGCCATTGTAGAGCGTCTGCAAATCATTTTGGTGTTCCAGTGAAAAGAACACATCGGAGCTAATACCAACCGGCAAGAGTGTCGAATTGGTATAATACGGCGTTCCATTGCCGGACGTATAAATATCGGCATACAATGCTTTATCGATCTTTGCGAGTCGATAGCATGTGCCTTCTCCGGGCGTGGCTTCCAGGTTGTACAAGTTTCCTGTTTCTTCCTGAAATTGCACAACAAGACTTCTCAGATGATTGAGTATACGTTTCATCAAGCGCATACCGGAGGGGCTTTCGATGCCTTTGCCCAACAGGTTCATGCAGGCTTCGTGACCACCGATCAAGCCAATGGTCGAAAAATGACCTTTGAAACCATTCTTCAAATACCGCCGAGAAAACGGAAACATGCCTGCATCAAGATTCTTCTGCACCACTTTCCGTTTGAACTCCAAGGACTCACTCGCCAACGAAGCATATTCCGTGATCAAGTCCAGGAAATCTTCTTCGTTATGGGCAAGATAGGCCAACTTGGGAAGGTTCAGGGTCACGACCCCGATGGACCCGGTCAAATCCCCGGCGCCAAACAATCCACCGGTTTTCTTGCGAATCTCTCGCAAGTCCATTTGCAGGCGGCAGCACATGGAGCGCACATCTTCCGGATTCAGATCGGAATTAATGAAGTTCTGGAAATACGGTGCACCGTATTTCGCGGTCATCTTCATGAGAAGTTTCCCTTCCACGGAATCCCAGGGAAAGTCTTCGGTCACGTTATACGTGGGAATTGGAAAGGAGAAAATGCGGCCATCGGCGTCGCCTTCCAACATGATTTCGAGGAACGCCCGGTTGATCATGGCCATTTCCTCGGCATACTCACCATAGGTCGAGTCTTGCAACTCGCCGCCGATAATAACGGCTTCGTTGGCGATGTGTGCCGGGGGTGAAAAATCGAACGTGAAATTCGTGAACGGACTCTGCCCGCCCCAACGAGATGTCGCATTCAGATTATGCAGCAACTTTTGAATCTGTTGCTTTACATCGTTGTAATTCAAGTTGTCGTATCGAATAAAGGGAGCCAGGTATGTATCAACGTTGTTGAAGGCTTGCGCCCCAGCCCATTCATTTTGCAGTGTTCCGAGAAAATTGACTATTTGCCCGCACGCAGCGTCAAAATGCTTGGCCGGTGTCGAGGAGCACCTATCCCGCAAATTGAACCCTTCCAAGAGCAGATCCCGCAAACTCCAACCGGAGCAATATCCTGCGAGTCCAAATGACAGGTCGTGAATATGGAAGTAGCCGTGGGTATGGGCCATGCGGACTTCTTCAGGATATCTTTCCAGCATATACCGAGCCTGAACGGCACCGGCCATGTGCAAAATAAGCCCCTGATAGGAATGGACCATGTTGGAATTTTCATTTACGCGCCAGTCGACATTGTTCAAATAACTGTCCGTTACACCGGCAATGTCCAAATAGGCGGCGTTTTGAGAACGCAGTTCACGACGTTTTTCCCGATAAATAATGTAGCGCTCGGCCACCTTGTACAGCCGTGCTTCCATGAGCACCTGCTGAACCATGTCCTGCACTTCTTCTTGTTCGGGGATGTCGACGTCTGCTTCTTTGAGCTTCTGCTCGACTTTTCTGGCCAATCGGTCCGCAAGTAACGGGTCTTTGATGCCACTTCCATTGAGTGCTTTGAAAATGGCATTGCCGATTCGCTTGGTCGACCAGGTTTCGATACAACCATCACGCTTGAGAATTTTGCTGGGCATAAAAAATCATGACACAAGCAGCGACGCGGAAAGAGCCGGCACAGAAAAAAGTGATCACGGCTTAACTGCTTGATGATGTTGCCGACGCGAGGTCCAACGGCAGAACCGAAAAACCGCGACAACAGTTATATGGTGTGTCCATTCAAGTCCCTCTACGGGCTCCGCGAACCGTAGCGGGCAGGAAATGCTTCAGGCAGGTCTTCTGGCTATCCTCGTATGATCCGCCTTCCCGCCTGACGGCAGTGGCGTTTGAGGATCACACGTCCATGAGGATGACAGCGGCGGGACCGCTCCGGATTTGCACCGGATTCCCTGTTATGGCCTGTGGCCACCTGAAGAACATCGTGGTGAGGCAGGCAAGTACCTCAAGCTGTAGCAGGACGCAAGACGATCCTTCCCCATCCTCATCTCATAAGGGGACCGAAAAATACGCGTTGACAGGGAACCATAAAATTTTTGAAAGCAATTACGAAAAATTTTGCAATATTCCTCATTCAAAGACCCAACCCCCACGAGGGATGTACGCATTCCAGTGGACACCCAAGGAAACCTATGTCGAAAGCACGTGATGTCATTCTCGCAATCGTTTTTTCAGTCGGCACCCTCGCGTTCATCCTGCTCATGATGTTTTCGCCCACATTCTTTGATTGGATGTGGGCGCGGCATCACAATGTATGGAGTTGGTATATCCGCCCCCTGCTCTTGCTGCCGTTTTGTTTCTTTGCCTGGAAAAAATCTTTCGGTGGCATGGCGTTTTCCATTTTTGCCATGGCAACATCCATGGGCTGGTTTCCACCACCCCAAAATCCTGATCCACACGTCACGGCGTTTCTCCAGTCGGAATACGCTTATCTCTACGGCGATATCACAACGTTCACCGTGCTCGGCTGGATTGCGGTACTCGTGACCTACCTTTTCATGGGGATCGCATGCTTCATGCGAAACATCAGGCTAGCCATGCTCATTGTCATTGCAGCCGCCACACTTAAAATTATCTGGTCGCGACTTGAAGGCGGTACGTCAGGATGGGCCATCCTTCCTGCAGCGCTGATTGGCGCGCTCATCTGTGTGCTTCTGCTTTGGGTAATGGGAAAGTATGCAGCGAAAAACAAGCATATGTAGCAGGAAGACACCCATAATCCCAGGTATCTCCATACCAATATTCTCCGGATGTTCGCATTGCAGAAAACAACACGTGGTCCTATCTTGACCCGCCATACTCCCCACGCGTATATATGTTAAAAATAACAACACAACACCGCTCTCCGTGAATCAATCGTATTTCCCTTTCACCACACTCAACACACGCGACGAATCTGCCTGATGTCGTCGCGAAACACATATGAGTACGCAGATGGATAATGCCGAACGTCAGATGCGAAAAGTCGTCGACTTGTGCCTGGATTGTGATTGCTGTCGGTACATGTACGAAACGAATTGCCTATTCTTTCCCAAACTCTATGCCCTTGTCGACCGGGAACAGGAAACAGGAGAACGGATCACAGGAACCGAATTGCGCGAATTGGCAGAGAGCTGCAACTATTGCGCACTGTGCCCCTGCGATGATGTCCGGCAGGATATCCTTTTGGCCAAAACCATGTTCATCGAACGGGATGGCCTCCCGTTGCCCCTGCGCCTTCTTGAAGACGTCGAACGTCTCGGGATATTATGCGGTGCCGCTCCGCAAATTGCGAACGCCCTGTTGCAACACCCGCTTTCCGGAGGATTGATCAGAAAAACCGCCGGTATTCATGCCAAACGCAAATTGCCCCTGATTCCTCGGACAGCGTTTCCCGCCATAGCAAAAAAAGAAGGATGGGATACACGGCCCGCTGCACAGTCCGAAACCAAAGGCAAGAAAGTCGCGTTCTTCTCCGGTTGCACGGCTCGACGCCTTTTCCCGGAAGTTGCCCAGGCCGCAGTCGAAGTGCTGCAACGCAATAATATCACCGTATATTACCCACCGAAACAAGGCTGTTGCGGCATGCCCAGCATGCTGGAGGGAGATCGCCCGACAACGCTTGCCAGTGCAGAACGTACGGTTTCGCTTATGAGCGAACTCATCGACGATGGGTATAGCATTGTCACATCCTGCCCGACATGCGGCTATCTGCTGAAAAAAGCGTTGCCGGAACGAGCCTATTATGCGGAAGAATATCAGGCGCTGGTCGGAGGGACGGACCGAAACCTGATGGTGCCGGAGTTCTCCCCTGCGAAACAGCAGGATCCTGACGCCCCAAAGCTCTGCAATGTCACCTTCAACAATATCCAAGCCGCCCTGAAAACCGTGCCGATTCCTGACGGTATCCTTGGTCGTGTGCAGGAAATGCGCATTCGCACGCTGAGCAAGACGATATACGGCAGTATCATGAAGAATGACGGCTACTTTGCATCGCTTGATCCGCTCAAACGCATCAAGGTATCGCTTAACTGCTTCGACCTTGGAGAATTCCTGCTCTCCTTGCATCGCAACGGAGAACTCTCCACGCAGTTCGGGGCTATTCCAGGGAAAAAAGCTTACTATGCGCCATGCCACCAACGGGAACAAGCTATGGGCATCCCCTATGCCAAACTCATGGAACTCATCCCGGACATCTCCATGGATGCTATCGACAACGTGTCCTACTGCTGCGGCTTAGGCGGCATTATGGGATTCAAAAATGAATTCCATTATACGTCCATCCAAATGGGAAGCCGTTTGATGGCCCATATCAAACACCTTTCTCCGGACCATCTCGTTACCGATTGTCTGAGTTGCCGTTTGCAATTCAACCAAATGAGCGCCTACCCGGTCCAGCATCCCATTGAAGTCTTGCAGGAAGCGTATCTGGCAAGCGATTAGGGGAATACATCCTCCATCGACTTCACCATATATGCGTGCAGTCGATGGGGCTTCCAATGAAGCCTGTATCAATCTGTATACAATGAATCCTACAAAAATTTCATTATATATGCATTGTGATTGAGACACTTCTTATACAATTCTCGCGCCGTAACAATCTAGAATTTTGGGATAAACAGCCATGTGAAATAGTAAACACGCCGATTTCATCGTTATGTGCAAGCGTATGAGGAAGGACGAACCGCTAGCTTTCAGTGGAAGTCCATTTTATAATGCCGTCATGCGCACACCATTCTTTTTTCTTCATATACCGAGAACCGCCGGAACCACGCTCAACTCCATCTTGAAAAATAATTTCGAGGAGCATGAGATTCTATCGATATATCGGGAGGATGATTATAAACAAAAACGCATATTGAGTGCTGAAGAGCGTGACCAACTGAAATTAATTCAGGGTCATCTCTTTTTGCAATCGTACACGCCACCGACAATCTACTCCATACCGGTCAATGTCTTCACATTTCTCCGAGACCCGGTGCAACGCCTCATTTCCGAGTATGTGTTTCTGAAGACATGGCCGAACAACCATCTCTACCGGTATCTCAACGAGAATGGTGTCACATTTTCAGATTATATTACAAGCGATTCTAAAATGCTGCGATACCGTGGAAAGAACTTCATGACGCGCATGATATCCGGTGAAGATTTCGATCTCACCAAATTTCCTCACGAGCCATTGCGCATCGCGAAAGAAAACATCACAACACGATTTGGATTCGTTGGTATACAAGAACGATTCAATGAAAGTTTGCTCTTACTGAAATCATTTCTTGGTCTCGACTCCATCATTTATGAGAAGCGCAATGCACTCCGTCAAGAATTGAAAGAACACATCACACAGAGTGATATCGCCATTGCTGAATCATACAATGCAGCTGACAGAGAACTTTATATATACGCATCAGAAAAATTTTCTGAGACAATAGAAAAACAGGGACCACACTTCGCATTGCAGCTCAAACGATTCAACATCATCATTTCAAAATACAATACCGCATGTGCACTCATTGCTCAACGAGAAGGGCTGAATACGCAAGAAGACATCTCTCTCCCCAAAGATAGCCCGTTGTTCCGCAAGTAATGAGGGCCATTGCATCTTCCTCTTTGGCATCCCCCCATGAATCGAGTAAAAAATATTCGTTATTCAGCGATGCACCAAACACATTTCCATGGACAAGACCTGCCTCTCTCCTTCTGTACGGATGAGGGTCCAGGATTTTGGGGACTCCAACCCGGAATTCTTTATGTCGCACTCTGAGGAAGTAGAGGCCCATCCATATCCCGAGCGTTCTTTCTTCTGGCTCGCGACGTCCATTTTTCTCTGTTATTTGACCGTCGGGCTTCCCCTTCCCGTCATCGCCTTGTTTGTGCATGAGCAGCTCGGACTCAGTAATACCATGGTCGGGCTTGCCGTCGGCATTCAGTTTTTGGCGACGGTCTCCACGCGAGGCTATGCCGGACGGGCGGCCGATACCAAAGGCGCAAAACGCACCGCACTGTGGGGAATGTTCTCTTGCGGATTGGCCGGATGTTTCTATCTCGGCGCGGCGCTTCTTCCCGTCCCCATCTGGGCTCGTTTTGTCATACTGCTTTTGGGACGATTATCTCTTGGCTATGGAGAAAGCCAATTTCTCACCGGCATTCTGGCATGGGGATTCGGCATCATGGGGCCGGAAAGGTCGGGAACCGTGATGTCCTGGAGTGGTGTCGCCGTGTACGGCGCGTTGGCCGCGGGGGCACCGATTGGCCTGGTGCTCTTCAATCAGTGGGGATTTGCAGCACTCGGTGTCTCCACCATGCTGCTGCCGCTCATTGCGCTGTGTTTGAATATCTGGATACGTCCAATTCCCATACACTGTGGTCACCGCGTGCCGTTTCATTCTGTCGTCAGGCTCATCGTGCTGCCTGGGATGGCCCTCTCACTCCAAGGTGTCGGGTTTGCGGTTATCGGGGCGTTCTCTTCGCTCTATTTTCTTGCAAACAATTGGGGAAATGCCGGACTTGCGCTGTCGTTTTTTGGTGGTGCTTTTGTCACAGTCCGCATCCTGTTCGGCAATCTCCCCGACAGAATGGGTGGATTTCAGGTCTCTTTGATTTCATTCGCGATTGAGTGCTTCGGGCTCACCCTGCTGTGGATTGCGCCGCATGCTCTGGTGGCGTGGATCGGTGCGGCCCTCACGGGTGCGGGATGCTCGTTGATTTTCCCTTCACTGGGTGTCGAGGTCGTGCGTATTGCTCCCCCACATATACGCGGCACAGCCATTGGGGGATTCGCTGCATTTCAGGACATTGCCTACGGGCTCACAGGCCCCCTCACCGGTGCCCTTGCGTCGTATGCCGGATTTGCGTCGGTCTATCTCGTCGCGGCCCTGTGCGCGCTGGCAGGGTTTGGAACGACACTGCTCTTTCGCCA
This sequence comes from Desulfovibrio inopinatus DSM 10711, assembly GCF_000429305.1. Lineage (NCBI taxonomy): Bacteria > Pseudomonadati > Thermodesulfobacteriota > Desulfovibrionia > Desulfovibrionales > Desulfovibrionaceae > Desulfovibrio > Desulfovibrio inopinatus. The sequence continues at coordinate 256,088 of NZ_AUBP01000002.1, read as the reverse complement.
TAGAGCATCTGCCACGACACACGTTGCATAACGTCGTGGCTTTGCGATGTAAAAACAGCCTGTTATTTCTTCTCTCCATCCCCATCAAGGTGCTTGATGATACGCGCCGGATTGCCGCCGACAACGACATTATCCGGAACATCTTTGGTCACTACGGCACCCGCAGCAACAACGGCATTGCGCCCCACGGTCACACCGGGACAAAGAATAGCTCCACCGCCGATCCAGGCATTTTCCCGAATCGTGATCGGCGTGCCGAGTTCCGGCCCCTTCAGGCGTTCCACCACCTCAACCGGATGGGTTGCTGTATAGAGCGAGACCGACGGACCGAACATGACATTATCCTCAATAAGCACAGGCGCGGGATCGAGAATAATGCAATTGAAATTCATATACACATTGTTTCCCAGAGTAATATTGAACCCATAGTCACAATAAAACGGTGGAGTAATTTCAATCCGCTCACCCATCCCCCCGAGCAGTTGCCCAAGAATATCCTGGCGAAGTTCCGCCTCTTCCGGTGCGGCATGGTTGAAGGCATGCAACAACTTCCGACAAGCGAGACGTGCGGCGACAAGCTCGGGATCTGAAGCATCGTAGAGTCGCCCAGCAATCATGTTCTCTTTTTCTGTCATAAGAGACCTCACTCCTTCGTGGTGGATGTTCGACAAAGCACCTTGGGATGCAGTATGTATACGAAAAAACGAGATATGCCCCAACAAACTTTGGGCACCATTTTCATTTTAGCAACAGCACAGGAGCTTTCACCATGGGTGTTCTTTCCCTAATAAGTGAATATGTACAATCTTTATGGACTATTACAGTATTTATCGCGGTGCTTGTAAGCTGCTGGGGAGGAGTAGCCCACGCTGCAGGCGGCCCATCTCTGACACCACAGCAAATGCAGCAGGCATTCAGCCATGTTGTCTTCCTTAGTCACGTCAATACCGTCGACATGCCGATTTTTCCCGGCGACCCCACCCCGGAATTCAAGCCGCTTTTTAACGTAGAAAAAGATGGGTTTGCCTTGCATTCGATCATGATGGGGGAACATTCCGGTACCCACTGGGGCGCGCCGTCGCATTTCCATACCGATGGAGCCACCGCTGATAAGGTTCCGGCAACATCGTTTGTGTTTCCTGCAGCCGTTATTGATATTCGTGCTCAGGCTGCCAAAAACCCAGACTATGCCCTGACGCTGGATGATGTGCGCGCATATGAAAGAACCAATGGCCCTATCCCCGAGCATGCTATGGTTATTGCCTTCACAGGGTGGCAGGATCGATGGAACGACCCGAAAGCGTTTTTCAACGCCGATGCAGATGACGTGATGCATTATCCCGGCATTGGTATTGAGGCGACGCAATGGCTCATAAAACATCGCCACATCGGCGGTCTCGGCATTGATACCCACGGCGTCGATCCCGGTTCGGATGAAACCTATGCGACCAATACAGCACTATTACAAGACAATCGTATTCATCTGGAGAATCTAGCCGGACTGGAGCAGTTACCCCCAAAAGGTGCATGGATCGTGGTTGGCGGTATTCGTGACGCCGGGGGTTCCGGATCGCCTGCTACAGTGCTTGGATTTCTTCCTGCACCATAGAAAAGACAAAACTTTCATACGTATAGTATAGATACAATTCTTTCATTTATTACTGTAGAGAAAATGTTGTATCACAACTATAAAGTCTAGGAGCGTAGAATATCGCGTTATACTCTACGCTCCTAGCGCATATATTCAGAACACTCCTCCGTACTTCAAGAATACATCAATGAATCGCGCGTTGTAGAAGTGCTCTTCCAGCCCATTTTCTGTCAGAAAAAACATTGAAAAACCCGGATGAGCCAGGGTATACAACGTGGACCCAGCCTCAGGAAGCCACTTTCGACTTCTTTCTTTTTCGAGACTGCCTCATATATCCATATATTCAGCCTCCTTAACAAGGGTGTCTCCCCATGAATCTCAAGAATCGTATGTATTTGTATTTGTTCATTCTCACTGTTGCCACGGCCTTTGGGTTTCAGGGGTGGCGAACGCTTTACAACAACTTTGCGGTGGAAATAGCCCACATCAGCGGGCAAGAAATGGGTATTATCCAGTCTATCCGCGAAGTTCCCGGGTTGCTGACTTTTTTCATTGTCTATCTCTTGCTCACCATAAGTGAGCACAAACTCGCCGCGCTCTCTGTTGCGTTTATGGGGATCGGCATTTCTCTTGTCGGATTTATGCCGAGTTTCTACGGCATCGTGTTCACGACGCTCATCATCTCTTTCGGTATTCATTCCTACTTGGCGCTCAATCAATCATTGACACTGCAATACTTTGATCTCCGCCAGGCACCGATTGTTCTTGGAAGGCTGCGAGGCGTCAATGCCATCGTCAACATCTTTGTCGGTGCCATTATTTTTTGTGTTTCCGATTATATGTCCTATACCAACATGTTCATTTGGATTGGAGTCATCGTTATTCTTGGTGGTCTCTTCGGCACATTTCTCCATCCAAAAAATGTCAATGCCACGGTGCAACACAAAAAAATGGTGTTGAAACGCAAGTATTGGCTCTATTATATTCTGACATTCTTATCCGGAGCTCGTCGGCAAATTTTTGTTGCATTTGCCGTCTTTCTTCTCGTCATCAAGTTCAAATTCACCATTCAAGAAGTCACCGTCTTGTTCATTGTGAACAACATTGTCGCTATGTTCGCCAATCCCCTCATCGGAAAAGCCGTCAACGCATTGGGTGAACGTAAGGTTCTTTCTGTGGAATATCTCAGCCTCATTGTTGTCTTTTTGGTTTACGCATACAGCGACAGCAAGTGGCTCGTTATACTCATGTATATTGTCGACCATCTTGTGTTTAATTTCTCTCTGGCTATCAATACATTCTTCCAAAAAATCGGCGACAAAGAGGACATCGCCTCATCAATGGCCGTCGGTGGTACCATCAATCATATCGCGGCCGTCATCATTCCCGTTCTCGGTGGCTTGGCGTGGACGTTCCACCCCTCTTGGATTTTCGTCGGCGGAGCCATGCTCAGTGTCTGTTCGCTGCTGTTTGTCCAGTTCATTCCCTACGAATATGCAAAGCATCAGCAACGGGAGATTGCATAGCTTTCTGTTTTTCAATGCATATGACGTGCGATGAACTCAGCAAATATAGCTCAACTTCATCGCCGTCGTGTGCAAAGTCTCCGCCTACAAAATCTCATTTTCTCTCTTTAAACATACTGCAACTAACTAATATAACTTATCTTTATCCTGTCTCTGTTCATAACAAAATAAAAAGGTACCTTCACACCTTGACATCCTCCAGTTTATCCATATTCTCTCATCAAATAGTTAGGTACCTTTTCATTTTAATTTCAACCCAGGAGTTACATATGTTTGGACGATGTAAAGAACACCAAGGACGTCGTGGACAAAATCATCACCATGGACACATGGGGCAAAAACGCGGACGCGGCCAAGGCGGGCGACGACACGCACGACGTTGCGATAGCCCACCACCTTGGCATCGAAACACATTCACGCGTGAACAAGAAAACGATGTCATCACAATGGCCCCGGAAACAGAGGAATTCGGCGTATTCGAACAAGCCCGTTGTCCGCTCTGCGAAAACCATTGCCCGCTCGATGCTCCGGCCTGCAAAAAAGGCAAGGCCTATGCCGCATCGGCTTTGCGGAATCAGTAAGGAGGATTCGATATGTCGAATTATGGCTCACCGGTCATACCGGATAACGCGACATTGATCGAACAGTTTCAGAACGTTTCCAGATATATGGCGCGTGCGTTCCACCGACGGGACCACGCGCACCATGCTCAGGGGCGCGTGTTGTCCATCATTCGAGAGCAAGGCCCCATTAATCAGGGTGATTTACTGGAAATGCTCGACGTTCGTTCGTCGTCGCTCAGCGAAGTGCTTGCCAAATTAGAACGCCATGGTTTCATTTCCCGAGAACGCGACGAAACAGACAAACGACGGTTCATCATTTCGGCAACACCGCAGGCCGCAATACCGGGACAAACTGAAGACGATGTCACACCGGCAAGCCTTTTCAATGGTCTGGACGATGAAGAACGCCGCCAACTTGGCGCAATATTAGAAAAACTCGTCACATCACTGAAAAACAACTGCGATGCCGAAGGCCCCTCATGCCGAGGGCGTGGACGTGGTAGAGGGCATCGTGACCATCCCCGCCGAGGTGGTGGTAAAGGATTCCGGAAGGGAAAACCGTAAGCCAACCACACGGCCCGGAAGTCTGCACTCCCAGGCCTGTGTGGTGATAAAAAACAACACTCTGGTGTCGAGCATATTCAGTTTCTATCGAACTCTCCAGATTGCTGAACACACCGACTTCTACGTCGATGTTTATATTCAACCCGCTAAAGTTTTTGAAGATTCTCAAGAAACTTTTTCCAAAAAGTTTCTTGAGCCGCCGGAGGCTTCTTCTCTCTATTCTTTTCTCTACCTGTAGGACGCTCGCAGAATAGCCAACGCGTCGTCTTCGGTCAGGGCCACCGGATCAAGTGTAAACAGGAACCCCATGGTTTCTCGCGCATTCTTGGCGATGGCTTCGAGTTCATCTTCTTTGACACCGAAGTCGGACATTTTCAGATCGGCCACGCCGCATTGTTCCTGCAACGCACCGAGGGCTTCGATAAAATCGTCATGTCCCATGACTTTGGCCATCGTGCTGACGCGATCTGGAACTTTTGTAGCGAAATGTCCGAAATACGCTTTCGACAACATAATAAGCCCGGCACCGTGGGTCAGATTATGATGAAACGCACTCAACGCATGTTCCAGAGAGTGTTCAGACGTGCAACTTGATGTCGATTCCACCATACCGGATAGCGTATTCGCCAGCGCCACATATCCGCGTGCTTCCATGTCGCTGCCATCCTTGACGGCCCGAGGTAAATATTCATTCAACAGACGGATGCTTTCCAGCGCGTAAATATCGCTCACCGGTGTGGCGATATTGGCGATATAGCCTTCGGCCGCATGGAAAAACGCATCAAACCCCTGATAGGCAGTCAGTTGCGGGGGCACCGACACCATGAGTTCCGGATCCACCACAGACAAGACGGGAAACGTGCAAGACAAATCTCCAAAACCGATTTTCTCATCCTTGTTCGTAATAACAGTCCAGGGATCGGCTTCGGTCCCGGTCCCGGCGGTTGTCGTAATCGCAGCAATAGGCAATGCACCATTGGCTACAGGTTGTCCCTTGCCGCTGCCGCCGTGGATATAATCCCAATAATGTCCGGGATTCACGGCCATAATGGCAATGGACTTTGCCGTATCGATAGAAGACCCGCCCCCAAGTCCAATGACAAAATCACACTGATTGTCTTTGGCAACGGCGGCACCTTCCATAACGTGCTCCACAATAGGATTGGGAAGAATCTTATCGTAGACCACGGATTCTACTCCCTGCTCGGCCAGCAGCGCCTGAACGCGCTCCAAATAGCCATACTTCCGCATGGATGTTCCATTTGAAATGACAATCAACGCTTTTTTACCGGGTAATTTTTCCGTGGCGAGCTGATTGAGTTTGCCGGGACCAAACAAAATTTTCGTCGGGATGTAATAGTCAAAGCTCTGCATGGATTTCTCCTTGTCATGTCGTGGGCATGTATTGCGCGAACCCATACTCTGAGTTCGCTGAGTATGCTGCATTTTTTAAAACGATCGACAACAAAGGGGAAGGTAAGATTCCGCCAAAAACGTGCCTATTCCTGCACACAAAGTGTACCTGATCGCCTGAAATTCTCCACGCATTCACGGCCCGAAGATTTCTCAGCATGCAATACTGTGGCATTTCGCTGTAGAGCTTCTCGCGGCGGGTATCCGAAGTGACGTTTGAACTCGCGGCTGAACTGAGAAACACTTTCATAGCCGACATATTGCGCGGCGACACTCACACGCTGACCATGTGCCACGAGGAAATGCCGTGCTTTTTCCAGCCGGATACGTTTGAGATATTGCACCGGGGTGAGCGACGTCACCGCCTTGAAATGTTTGTAAAACGCTCGGGCACTCATATTCACGTTCGTGGCCAATGCCGTCACATCGATCGGAGTGGCATAGTTGTCATGCATATCGCGCAACACCTGACAAATCCGATCATAATGCGATTCACTCCGGGCAACCGAAGCGAGAATATGCCCATTTGCGCCGAGTAAAGCCCGATAGTAGACCTCTCGAATGGCCGGTTTAGCCAATATCTCGGCTTCGCCCCGACTGCCGAGACTTTGCAAGAGACGCCAAAGCGGATCAAGCAGATCATCGGAAAACGATTCCAAATAGGCCATAGGAATGCCCGGAACAGCACGATCTTGATAGGGATACGCATTCCCCATAGCATCAAGAATGTCATGAACATACTCGTGGTCAATGGCAATGGAGATCGCAAGTAACGGTTTCCCATCTTCCGGAAATACTTCGGCCTTCGCCGGAAGAATGGTTGGCACCACAAGATATTGGTCGTGGCCATACGTCAGCACATTCCCACCGAAATAACAGGCCTTAAAGCCCTGGAGAGCAATGCAAAACCCCTGGCTATAAATCAAGGGTTGCTTGGGCATATATTGACTTGCCCGATAGAACGTGACTTCATCCAGAACGGTTTCGGTTGTGCCCTCGTTCACGGCCATGGCGTCAAGTTGGCGAAGAATTTGTGCTCGTATGTCCATTCACGACGTATACGCCATTTCGTTCACCCAAGCAAAGCGGACAGCATCATACGCAGGAGGTTGCGCCTCCAGGGTGAATCAAGGATTTCACCGTGGAGACGCAATCGATGACCTCATGCAGCGTGAATGTTCATCCGTATCGAAGAAAAGAGGAAAAGAGCGCGTGAAAGCGTTGTGAACGTGCAGAATTAGACGGGTTTGACGATTTCAAATACCGTCTTTTTGAGAACGTCTTTACCTTGGGCGCTGTATATATTGTACAAAGTCATGATCGTTGCCTGCGAAAAGACATAATTGCGCAGGGCGTTGAACTTGCGTCCTTTCAGATCGTCTTCGCTCAGTCCGTAGGACTCCACAGCGACTTCTTCCAGAACCGGAATCATCCATTTGGCCGCAGGCACGGTGAGCACCCAATCATGATCGCCGAGGTGGCAAATGAAGCCTTCCATCTGACGCGGAACAGGCAACGTGGCGCCGTCTTCAGCCAACAAGCCGGCAGCAACAGGATCTTTCTCCACAAGAGCGCAGGCTGCTTTAATCCAATTCACCGGACCTTCTTCGTCCTTGGCAAACCCCGGATGGTTATGCGCACAGGCCTGGGCCACACAGACCGACGCCGGCAGACCGCGATGGATGGATTCCGCCACACCAAGCGGGTGGTGCTGACCGGTTCCGGCAAGAGGATGTTCGGTACGCGATTCAGCATTATCACCCCACTGGAATACCCAGGGTTTGTGGAGGTCGTGCAGCACTTGCGATGCAATGATGACATCCCGGTCCATATCGAAACCATATGTTTTTTTATAGGCATCATAGAGGGCCTGAGACAACATCACGTTGGCGGCCGTGTGCGTGACGACACCCCCAGGATAGGCGTGATGACTCGTGTATCCGCTTCCGGGTGCGCTCAAAAACGGTTGCGGAGATTTTTGAGGATCGCCGGCTGGAAGGAAATCCGCTTCGCTGGTTTTTTCCACAAATCCCATACTCTGCATTTTGCCGTAGGCATCTTTGCGCGCTGCCGGATCCATGAGTCCCGTCATCATCGTAGGGGCGGGATTCTCAATGATGTCTTTCACAGATTTACGCAGGGCGGGGTCTTGAATGGAATCAATGGCTGTCATGAGATAAGCGTAGCTGTCCGTTACCAGCTTGGACTGACGGGCCATTTCTTCCGGTGACATATCCATACAGTCGGACACGGAAACTTGCCGAACATCAGCCAGGCTGAACTTCGGAAGCGCAACCACTGCAGCCGTCGTCACAGCACCCATCAACAAAAAATCCCTTCGGCTCACGTCTTGCGGATTCATTGGAAAACCTCCATAAATGAAGAGAAAATTCAAAGAAAAACAGCATAGTGCCAAGGAAGGGATTCTTACATATGTACATAATTCGTACATGCCGTGCACGCGTCCGACCAGTGAAAATTATGTGTCAATAATGCGTCTAGACAGTACAATGCGATGCGGGATTTGTGAGCACGCCCCTGTTCTGCATCGTTTGTAGTGGAGAAGCATATTGCTATTTCGTCAAATATTGTTTGGTACGCCAAGCCGCGACGATAGCGCGGGAGGTCACAGCTCCAACAACAAGCGTCCCGCCGGCGATGGCCCATGGCCCAGGCCGCTCTCCATAGCCCAATGCTACCCAGAGAGGATTGAAAATCGGTTCCAACGTCATGATCAAGATTGCTTCAAGCGCTCCCAAACGCTTGATTGCCCACGAGTACAGCGCAAGCGATATGCCCTGTTGCACAATTCCCAAATAGAGCAGCCCGACGAGTCCCTCCATTCCGGGCAACCCATCACGTAAAAACAGCAGTCCGCATACGGCCGTCAAACCATGCCCCAATATCACCGACTCCACCGGTGACGACGATTTCTGCGCGCGCATGCATAGGGTGAAAACGGCATAGGAGAGGCCCGTCACCATGGCGACGCCATTGCCAATCAGCCCCGTGGGGGACAATTTATCGAGAAAAAAGAGCGCCATACCGATGAGTGTACACACGATAAAAAGCCAATCGCTTTTTCGTGTTTTCTCATGCAGAAACCAAGGTGCCGCCAGGGCTACGTACACCGGTGCGGTATACGCCAATAGAATGGCATTGGCAGATGTCGTCAATTTGGTGGCGACGACATTCGTAATGAGCAAACCGGCATACCCGCACGCCGCGCCGAGTTGGACCGCAGAAAACCCAAACGACAGTTTCCCGCGAAACAGCACCATGAGCGTCAATGCGGCCAACCCACTTCGTACTCCGGTCAGCGCCATGGGATGCATATCGACAAGTTTTATAGCCAACCCCCCGGAACTCCACACCAGAGCTGTCACAGCAAGAAGAAGCATGGCTTTGGTTTTCTGCGTCATACCACAACTCCCATTTCAATCTGAATTGAGCGTTCCTCTAAGCGACAAGACGCGTTCTGGGAAGTGTCGAGTATCGCTTTTCGGTTGGCAAGATGAAGGTGCAACCATGCCCCGAACCGGAGCCTTGGGAGGGAAGAATTGAAGAGAAACGACAAGAAACACAAACTCCTTCACGACCACCCTGGAACGTTTCTATCCAGAGAGGTCGTGAAGGTGTTCAATACCAACGGGAAATCATGCAGCATCCCGATTTTCGCATTTTTACACGGCTTTTTCCCCATGCCCATTGGAAAAATGCCGGCCCAACAGCGTCTGATCTACAGGGCGATACGCCTTACGAATTTTGCCACGGATCTCGAAAAAGCGGTCCAGGCAGCACTTCCGCTTGTAGGCGCACCCGGCACAGGAAAAGGGGCTATCACAACGAGGAACGGGGAGAGTCTCGAACTTGCCCCCCGGAGCGTCTGCCGGCGCTTTTGCGTAGAGGCTTCCCCAGTCCATATTCACCAGATGCGTCAAACTCGCGCCGTAAGGGCCATCTCCAAACTCTTCTTCCAGTCTCTCCAGAATATTCTGTTCACCTTGCGAGGCGTACCGACAATATGCGCTCAGTAACTGGCTCAATTCCGCTGCATCGCCCTTGAGTGGATGAGCAGTCGGTTCTTCCAACATGTTGAGCGCAACGTCCAGTCGGCCGGCTTCAATGTAAATAAAGGCCAGAAACAGTTTCGGCTCCATCCACGTATGCAGCGGCAGTCGAAACAAACACCTTTCAAGGAGACCTTCCAATCGAGAAGAAAAAATGTGCTCGCTACGAAACTTGGATTCACAAGCTGCGGCCAGTCGTTCTACATCACGTTGAGAGGCCTCGGAGAGACGAAAAAGAACACCAAGTGACTCATCAAATCCCTCATAAAAATAGTCGAACTCTGCTGCTTTCAGCGGTGCAGGCGCAGATAATTTTTCAATATAAGTGTAGTGTGCGGGAAATCCCAGGAAGGAAAAATCCCGTATGTAGATACGTCCACCGATTGCTTCGACTTGATCCCGTACAAACGAAAGATACTCCGCGTTACTTTTCCCAGGAGCGGTGAAGGCGCGGGAAAAATCACACGGCGGTGCGTCCGGCAACAGTATCCACAAAGAACTATGTACGTTATTATAAATGTCTTTCAAAAGAGGTCGTTCTTGTGACCACATCGAATAACAGTATGCTAGCTCATTCCTTCCCTGATAAAGTTCCGTAATACAACGCTGAAACGCTACATCGAAGACAGGATCGCTTCCAAAGCATAAACCATAACGATCATTTTCTTTGTCCACTACAATAACTGCAAGAACCGGTATGGTCCCACCATTGGTGCAGTCTTTGGCAATAACCTCGAATCCCTCCTCCTGCAGCGCCGTGAGAATGTCCCGTAGTCCCGGTGAAACAATGGGTGCCGTCTCCAACGGGATCGTTGGCATCTTCATTCTTTCCTTCGTGACCAGTCGCACAGCATATCGCTCCAAAATCTCGCAAATCCCTTGAGTCAGGGACTCCTCCGCCGTATTTCCCGAACTCATCCCCGTGGAAAGTGTACAATGCGTCATGAATTCATACGGTAAAGGTATAATTTTCTCACGTGACACATCCCAAAAAGGCAAACAAACCAGCGTATTATCAGGGTGAGCAGCATCTGTATCGAGGAGCTCGCTCATCACGCCCGGTGCATCACGCCGAAGGTCGCTCACCGTGCGCTCTCCTTCGTCAAAGTGCATGGGTTCTTGGGGCTGTATTTCACCCAGGCGACCGAAAAAGAGGGGATAAAAACACTGAAGTCGTTCCAGAAACTCGGCGTAGGCGCTGGCAGTGCTGTAGTCGTCGGTTGCGCCTTTCCCATTAGCCCCGAGGAGAGGATACGTTTTGTCCGTCAAATGGAGAGAGTGGCATCCCGCAGCAGGGTTGAAGCGTATCTCGGCCATGGGCTCCTTGTCGCCGAGGCCCACACTATAGAGAATCGATTTGATCCGCTCCACGGTTTCCTGGGGAGAACAGTCTTTGTGATTGCCGAAGGGGTTTGAGTCAACGTGGAGGGGCGTTTGAGTCGTCATGTCGTTTCCTTCCTGGCTTGGGTATGCGCGTTGCACATGTCCTTGGTGGAGAATTTCGGCTGGCCGCAACGGAGCCGACACGTACGTCGATACCCGACACATTGTCCGCAGCGGCCAGCCTGTATCGTAATACGATTAGAAGGTCGCGGAGAAGACGATCGCGGCAGCCAGGCGTTCGTCGTTCACTTCCGCTAAGTCTGTATCAGTCGGCTTGGCCGGCACAACAAGCACAGCTTCGTTTTCTTTGGCTTCAAACACACTCACCGTGGTTCCGGCCGGAAAACTGACGCCTTCCTCGGCCAAGACAGCGGACGGATCGGCCAAAAGACGCTGTTTGAACTCCTCATCCGCCCAGGACTTGGCTACGATGCGAGACCACTGTTTTTGCTGTTCGTTCATTTCGCTCATGCATATTCTCCTTACTGGGGATGATTGCGGAGTTTACCGCAATTTATAATATACCGAAGGCATCAACCATCGCCGCCAAGCGCTCTTCGGTCACATCTCCTAGTTCGGCATCCGTCGGCTTAGTCGGCAGGACAAGTACAGCTTCGTTCTCCTTGGCTTCCAACACGCTGACCTTGGCTCCGGCCGGGAAGCTGACGCCCTCCTCGGCTAAAACCGTCGTCGGATCGGACAAAAGGCGCTGTTTAAATTCCTCATCCGCCCAAGACTTGGCCACGATGCGGGCCCACTGTTTTTGCTGTTCGTTCATTTCGCTCATGGGTACTTCTCCTTGCTTTGTGTGAAGGAACGGTCTGCAGCAACCTCTTTATGAAACTAAATCACATAGATATAGGGCCAATGTGCCGCCAAGCGTTCATCTAATTCATCCGGCAGCCCCATATCTGCCGGCCTGGTCGGCAAAACGAATATGGCTTCATTTTCCTGAGACTCCACTACACGGACCGTAGCACCGGCCGGGAAACTGGCACCCTCATCGGTCAAAACCGCAGCCGGATCGGTCAAAAGGCGCTGTTTGAAATCATCATCTGCCCAGGCCTTTGCGACAATGCGGGCCCACTGTTTCTGCTGTTCATTCATCTCGTTCATCACTGCTCTCCTGTAAAATGAGATTGTGGGGCATACTTGCGTCTCTGCGGCATCCGGTGCGTTAACCGGAATAACCCCGACAATGTGCGGCTCTCTCCAGTTCTTGACATCGGAACCGGATGCGGGCCGTCCTTGGCCAGAAGCCGTTTTTGAATTCCATTTCCACTCAAATATTGACCACGATGTAAAACCGAAGTTTCCGGCACTCACGACAGTTATTCCTGGACAAACTCCGCGAGGTAGTCGACCTGTCGACCATTGTGACCGGCCAGTGTCGCGGGTTTACGGCAACCGCCGGCACAAGCCTCGATGTATTCACACTCATGGCATTCCTCGGGCAGCACCTCGTAGGAACAATGAGCATGAAGCACCGGCGAGTTACGGACGTCGTCAAGCGATCCCTGCGTGAACAATTCACAGGTGCCGAAACAGGCTGTGAGCATGCCGTCAAAATTCACGTTCAGGGCCTTGAAGGGGCCGCAGGCCCTGCCCCGGCCAAAGAAGACTTTAGCTCCAAGGCTCGTTGGAGTGACACTGCAGAATGGCGCCGCGATACCGATGCCCTTGACCGTCTCGGGATACGCGTCCATGAGGTCAGACATTTCCTCGGCTAAAGCCTGCATGATCTCGCGCGTCAAAGGACGTGGGTCGTCCGGCGAAGACTCGAAGCGCAACGGCCCCCACTTCAGTTGAGGTCGAGCCTGCAAAAAGGGAATAAACTCGTGCAGTTTTCCCAACATCTCAGGTGTCATGACCGTGAACATGACCACCTGGAAAAGACCTCGTGCAAGGGCTTGGTCGATGGCCGCAATCTTCTTGGCCAAGACATCGGAGCATCCTGTAATCTCGTCCATGCTCTGCGGGTCCAATGTAGGAATGCTGACACGGAGATCATTGACGAGCAGGCGGTTGTAGAGCGCTGGATCAGCCATGCCATTGGAATTCAGGATGACATAACGCTTCCGGACTTGGGCATAGTTACACAAAAGCTCGATGTCGGGATGGAGTGTGGCTTCTCCACCAGTGAAGCGTACGGCCGGGACGTCGTTGTCCACACACCAATCGATCCAATCCATGACGGCGGAAGTCGGCATATGGCTTTCGGCTGACCATCGATCCATGGAGCCGAGGTAGCAGAAGGAACAACGCAGATTGCACGCTCGGGTGATCTCAATTTTCAGCTCGATGGGCTCAACGACAAAATCCGGAAGGGTATGCATAGGGCGGTGTCCTTATATTTATTGAGGTTGACTCTACGTCAACTTCTACAAATGGAGTAGACAATAAGTTCAAAGAGGTTACACAGTCGATAACAAATTTTTCGTAAGAGAGCGGTCTTCCCGAATTTCCCTTAGCAAAGAGACCAGGAGCAGAAGATTTGTTTGAAAGAGCCGCCGAGAGGATACCAAAATGGATCAATACATTGAAATAACAGAGTATACCCGGGAAGGAGAGACTGTCGAGCGTGACTTGCACCTCGTCGGTTGTGCGTATGGTGGATCATCCAGCTCTCCCCCTGACGAGTAAAGCAATTTCGGGTGTCTGGCTCAGTATAACGATAGCCCCAAACAATAGGATATACCAGCTCTGTCAGCAAAAAGAAGCTAACAAATCGCATAGATTCAATATAATTCGAAAAATATGAGGAATAATGTTGAAATGCACCCGACTTGGTTACGCCCTCGTTGCGCCGTGGAATGCTCTCATTCTCGAAATTCGTTCAAGGCGGTGTTCCCTGGAATCTGCTCCATGCACTGGCACTACGTAAAAAGAGAACAACACTCCACAACCAATAAATGGTTTCAGAATGTTAGCAACATCTCTCGGTAACAATTTGTATCTGAGATCCAATTTCCAATCCGTGTTCTTCTTCCGTTTCTATGCTCCATCCTGCCTCCGACAAGCACAATGATTGTACAAAGTGCAATACTCTTGTTATGTAAAAAGATATCAATAAGACCATCTCTCTGAAGAGGAAGTGACTCTAAATCTCTTTCCATTGAAAAATACAAAAGACGCAAAGAGTATAACAATGCCTGTGCATCAAAAGTACCTTCTGATAATTTCCAACGTTATACTTTTCATTCTCCTTGCTTTTTCAGCAAACGCATCGGAGAAACAAGCACTCTTAATCAGTTCATACCACCCTGGATTTCCAACTTTTTTTAAGCAAATGGAAGGGATTCAGTCTGTTTTTCGTCCCGCTGGGATCGCTCTCGACGTTGAATTCATGGACAGCAAACGTTTTTTTACGGAGACGGACTTCAACGTATTTTACTCACTCTTGCGTCATAAATTAAAGCAAATAGAAGCATATGATGTAATTCTCACTGCAGATGATAACGCTTTGCAATTTGTCCTCCAACATCGCGAAGAGCTCTTTCCCCATACTCCTCTTGTATTCTGTGGAGTCAACAACCAAAAGCTTGCCCTTTCCTTGAGTGGAGCAGAAAACATCACTGGAGTGATCGAAGCAGTCTCCATGAAGGACACCATTAACACCATGCTCAGCTTGCAACCAAAATTGAAGACGATCTATGCCATTGTAGACTCCACCCCAAGTGGGCAGGCCGATCTGATCGCCTACAAACAGTTGCGACATTCGCACCCGAACACCTTACTTGAAATGCTTTCTCTCCAAGACCTGACGTGGGACGAATTTGGAGAACGTCTTCGTGCCCTCAAAATGAGCGATGCACTCCTGCTGCTCTCAGCCTATCGAGATAAGAACGGAGTAACAAAATCCTTTGAAGAAAGCCTCGATTGGATAGTTTCTCACGCACCGGTACCAACTTTTCATCTCTGGGAGCACGGTATCAATCGCGGACTGATCGGAGGCAAAGTTATCTCTCAATTCGAACAAGGTAAACTTGCCGCACAGCTTGCCCTCGACATTTTACACGACATTCCGGCTAAAGAGCATCCTGTTATCGAAGGGGACAAAGCCAATCGTTATTTCTTCGATTATGCCGTCCTTGATCGATTCGACATCGACCCGTCTTTACTTCCTTCGGACACAATCTTCCTTAATCGCCCGCATACTATTTGGGAGGAGTACAAGACCGTTCTTTTTATCGTTCTTATTTTTACGGCCATGCTCATCCTTTTCTGCACATTTCTTGCGATTTATACAATTCGTCTCAGAAATGTTCGACGGATGCTCGCACGAGCAAATTTTCGGCTTAATGAAGCACAACGCGTCGGGGGTCTCGGTGATTGGGAATGGGACCCCAAAAGCGATACCATCACCTGGTCGGAAAATCTCTATGCTATTTTTGGAATTGATCCGGAATATGTTCCCTCAAGCTACAGAGGACAACTCGCCCTTTTCCACCCTGAAAGTGCAGAACGCTTGGACAACATGGTTACTCGCGCGTTGGAAAAGGCAGAACCATATGAATTGGAGCTCTCAAGAACACTCTCGAATGGAACGGTTATCCATCTCCTTGCTCGCGGTGTTGTCGAAACCGATGAAGATGGTAAGGTCGTTAGCCTTTTCGGCTCAATTCTCGACACCACACGGCGCAAGACATTCGAAGACAAGCTCACGGCAAGTGAAGAACGATACCGTCAAGTCGTAAGTTCTCTCCAAGAAACACTCTCCGTGATTTCCGCCGATGGAACCTTCCGCTTTGCCAATCCGAGAGCAGCCACAAACCTCTGCGGACTTCCCGACCCTGCACAAGTCATTGGTAAAAACATTCGTGAATTTGTCCCGGCCGATCAAGCAGAATACCTCATTGCAAAATATCGAGAAGTCGCTCAAGGCAAGGTATCCTCAATTCAAGAAACCATGGTGACCATGGCATCGCATGATATGTGGTTCCGGAATTCGTTGACTCCCATTGCATACGGCGACCAGGATGAGTCGTGTGTACTTTCTTTGTCTTTGGATATCACTGAGCAGGTCAATGTCAGGAAAGAACTCGAATCCATCAAAATCCACCTTGAACGCGTCCTTGACGCGACGACCGATGCGATATGGGAACTCGACCTCACCAATATGACAGGAACATATAGTTCCAAATATGCAACCATGCTGGGTTATCTTCCTTCAGAACTTCCCCCGGCATTTCCGGCTCAAACCGAGCTTCTCCATCCCGACGATAAAGACAGTGCGATCAAACATTTTAACGCATATATTGAACAGCGCTCTCCCTATTACAGAAACGAATTTCGTATGCGGCACAGCAATGGGGAATACATCTGGATTGAATCATCCGGAAAGATCGTCGAGTGGAGTTCCGATGGTAAACCGGCATATATGATCGGCAACAACGCCAATGTGACGGAGAGCAGACAGACGGAGCAACAACTTGCCGAAGCACACAAGAGACTCTCCTTTCATATGGAAAACTCTCCTTTGGCCGTCATTGAATGGAAGAATGGAACTCATATCAAAACATGGTCGAAGCAGGCGGAACATATTTTCGGCTGGAAAGAAGAAGAAGTTGTCGGAAAAAATTGGACCGATTTTGAGCTTGTCTATCCCGAAGACCAAGACGTTGTCGGACAAAACATTACACAATTATTTGAAGGTAAAATCCCCTTCAACACGATCAAAAATCGAAACTACCGTAAAGATAAAACCATTGTTCATTGCCAGTGGTACAACTCATCGTTGCTCGATGCAGAAGGCAACATGATCTCCATTTTGTCTCAGGTCGCTGATGTGACGGAACTCAAAAGCTACGAAGAAACATTGCTGCGGGCAAAAGAACAGGCTGAAAAGGCCAATCAGGTCAAATCTGAATTTTTGGCCAACATGAGCCATGAGATTCGCACGCCGCTCAACGGGATACTCGGCATGCTCCAAGTCCTCAGCACCAGCAATGTCGATGAAAAGCAGCGGAAATTTGTCGAAATGGCTATCCAGTCATCGAAGCGTCTCCATCACTTGCTTTCCGACATCTTGGATATTTCTCGCATTGAAGCGAATAGAATCAACCTTCAATCCATCGAATTTGATCTTGGCCAAACGATCCAACAGGCATGTGCACTTTTTGAAATCAGCGCCAAACAAACTGGCCTTTATCTCACTTGCGTCATTGATCCCCAGACGCCGGCGAAGGTCATCGGCGACCCTCTGCGACTTACGCAGGTACTGAACAACCTCCTTGGAAATGCCTTCAAATTTACCAAATCAGGAGAAGTTCATCTGGAGGTCTACCCCCTGCGTGGTCCGTCTTCAGCAACTCAACATATCCATTTTTCCGTTACAGATACAGGGATTGGCATTCCGGACGACAAAATTACCATGCTCTTTCAGCCCTTCTCCCAAGTCAGCGGAGGATTTAAACGTGATTTTCAAGGTGCAGGATTGGGGTTGACCATTTGCAAGCAACTCATCAAGCTGATGAACGGCACACTTGTGATTATAAGTGAAGTCAATGTTGGCACAACTGTTCATTTTTCTATCCCCTTGCCCCCGGCAGAATCGCATGAATGTATCGCTCCCCAATCGGAGAATTCCCCATTTCCCTTTTCATGTCCTCCTGTCATTGCCCCTCCAACGTTTGCGAAGGTGCTGCTGGTCGAAGACGATGACATCAATACAACCGCCACAAGCCATCTTCTTGAATCATGTGGATATACCGTCACCACAGCCAAGGATGGAAAGGAAGCGCTCGAAAGGCTTAAAACACACGATATCGATGTGATTCTTATGGATGTACAAATGCCCGTTATGGATGGCATTGAAGCGACTCAAGCTATTCGTCAAGGACAGGCAGGACAGGAAAAATCCAATATACCGATCATCGCGCTCACCGCATGTGCCATGCCTGGCGACAAAAAAACGTTCCTCAAAGCAGGAATGAATGCCTATCTCATTAAACCAGTCGAGCTGGAAGCAATGTGCGCCGCAATAGAAACAGCATACCATGCGGCCTGACGTTTGGACAAAGAGCATATTGACGCAACAGCAGAACCGTTAGCATCCACATGTCGTCGATCCAATAATTTCACAAGAGGACCATACTCATGAGAATATGCCTTTCCGTCATATTCATGCTCATTGTCCAGCTCTGTTGTGGTGTTTCTGGCCTACTGGCTTTCGAGATGCAACAAGATGAACAATTGCAGAAGGTCATCGAAGACGCTGGAGTGACAGGAGTCGTCATCGTTGAAGAACCTTCGGGAAAGTGTGTCACTTCGGATTCTACGCTGGCAAACACTGGGGCGATACCAGCATCGACCTTTAAAATCCTGCATGCATTGATCGCGCTTGAAACCGGTGTCATAGCCGATGAAAATGCCGTTATCCCATGGGATGGGAAGAAACGGAATGTCGCAGCATGGAACAAAGACCAGACACTCAAAAGCGCCATTGCCAATTCCACCGTGTGGGTATTCCAAGGATTTGCCCGAAAAATCGGTCCCGAACGCATGCAGGAATATGTGGATCGCGCCGATTATGGCAACCACAATATTGGCGGGGATATCGATTCGTTTTGGTTAGATGGAGAACTCCGCATATCTCCAGTACAGCAAATCCCTTTTCTCAAAAAACTCTATGACGATGCGCTCCCGTTCTCCAAACGGAATATGGACATTGTCAAACAATGTCTGGAAAAAGAACACACTGAGACGACAATCCTGCGCGGTAAAACAGGCTGGGCTCAACAGACAGGATGGTTTGTTGGCTGGTTGGAAAACACCGGGCACCCATGGTTTTTCGCAACGCGTATTGATATGCCCTCCTCCGCCCAAGCCGCGGCGCGCATGACGATCAACAATGCAGCCTTGGAGCAAGTCGGCGCTTTGCCATAGCCCATGCCAACACCAAAATCCATGAACGCAAGGGGCTACTCAATACCTAACATGGTCAATTCTTCCAAAGCATCCTCAAATTCATAATTGGCCAGTGACTTGGAGACTCGCCCAAGTGCTTCTCTCCACGGTTCATACTCCGGATTGCGCTGGATTTCATCCAACACGGTCACTGCGGCTGTATCCGATTCTTTGAGCAAACGTTGGAGTTGCTGAAGCAAGTGTTGCAGGCCATCTGGAAAAGGATCCGCTACAGCGAGCGTGGAGGCAGAATCTGTTCGCCACCCCTTGATCATTTTCCTCAACTCCGTGAACATGGGCTCCAATGTAGCGACCACCTTACGTAACTTTTTTTCTATTTCCGCAGCGGAGCGCATATTCTGACAGGCAAGTTCCAGCTCTAAAGCCGCTTGAGGCACATCTGTTGCACCAATCTGGCTTGAGACTCCTTTCAACGTATGTGCACACCGTACTGCAGCCATGGTGTCGGAAGACTGCCACTCCTCTCGAAAAAGATGTTCAAAATCCTTATACTCATTATAGAATTTCACCAAAAGCTTTCGATACAATGCGGTATCCCCTAAAATGGTATCCAGACCAAGCTCAACATCAAGCCCAGGAATATCTGCAAAATCCATCAATGCTTTTGTCTCAATACGTTGTGCTGCAAGAGAACCAACATCAGGGCATATGCGATGAACCCACTTTCCTAAAGTCTGAAAGAGTTCCAAGACTTTAATAGGCTTGCCGATGTGATCATTCATACCAGCTTCGAGCGACCGTTCCCGATCTCCAACCATAACATTGGCCGTCATGGCAATAATAGGCAACGTTTTAAACTGTTCCTGTTCACGAATTTTTCGGGTTGCCGTATATCCGTCCATAACCGGCATCTGACAATCCATAAGCACCGCATCAAAACATTCGCTTCCGAGCATATCCAGCGCAACTTGACCATTTTGCGCTACACGGACAGAAATCCCATGGCTTTCCATCAACTCAAGCGCCACGTCCTGGTTAATTTCATTGTCTTCGACGAGCAAAATGCGACTCCCCTTCAGACGTGCAATAACGTCTCCCATCACACCTTGTCGCAACGCATCCCGACGTTTCCGGTCGATCACACCACCTCTTGCTTCCACCATGGCGTCAAAGATCGTTGAAGGCATCACCGGTTTATTCAATACCGCCGTAATGAAAGGAAATGCGCCAATTTCCTCCTGAAGTCCGTCCCCTCGGTAAGAAGTAACAAGAATCATCAGAGGGATATTGTGAATGTCGGAGTAATTCTGCAGTGTACGACAGAATTCTCTCCCATTCAGTCCCGGCATATCCCAATCAATGATGGCAAAATCGTAGTTTCGTGTACGGCGCTGTGCTTCAAGAAATTCCAATGCGGAATCGATTGTATCAACACTATCCACACTAAAGCCAAACGCCGTCATCATTTCGGAAAAAATTGAACGTGCGTATTCGTTGTCATCCACGACGAGAATATGAAGATTTTGGTCAGCCAGTTGCTGACTATACCACATGACATCTTGATCCTGTTTGAGAAAACGAGCGGTAAAATGGAATGTGCTGCCAATGCCAGGATCGCTTTCAACCCATATTTGCCCCCCCATCATTTCAGTCAATCTTTTGGAAATGGCTAACCCCAGGCCGGCACCGCCATACTTTCGCGTCGTTGAGGAGTCGGCTTGGCTGAAATCTCGAAAGAGCTTCTTGATTTGCGCTTGGGTCAGTCCAATCCCTGTATCTCTGACCAAGAAATGGAGCATGACGTCAGATGCAGTTTCTTCCTCCACACGGACAGCAATGATCACTTCCCCTTGTGCCGTAAATTTGACCGCATTGTTTCCTAAGTTGATCAATATCTGTCCTAAACGTAACGGATCACCGACCAAAGCCGTCGGCATATTTGGAGATATATCGTATAAGACTTCTAAACCAGCTTCCTGAGCTTTCCAGCCAACCACACTGGATAAATTTTCAAAGACTTCTTCGAGATGGAAATCAATATATTCCATCTCAAGTTTGCCGGCTTCTATCTTGGAAAAATCGAGGATGTCGTTGAGAATACCCAACAAATTGTCCGCTGACAGATAGACTTTTTCGATATACGCTCGTTGTTTGTCATCAAGTGATGTTTGCAAAACTAAATGAGAAAGGCCAATAATTGCGTTCATGGGTGTACGTATTTCATGCGACATATTCGCCAGAAAATCGGATTTGGCGCGTGTCGCTTCTTCGGCCTGCTCTTTGGCTTCAGCCAAGGCTTTTTCCGCTTCTTTGCGCACAGTGATATCTTCTGCAATTCCGTCTATGGAAAGAAGATTTCCCTGCTGATCAAGAACGGGATGTTCAGAGATAAGGACATAGCGGTGGCTTCCATCATGATGGATATACGCCATCTCAAACTGCTGAAAACTTGTCTTGTCGTGAAGCATCTGTTGGATAAGCTTTGCACCTCGCTCGACCTCTCCGGGAAGCCACTGGATGGCCGTATGCAACTTTTGTCCGAGCAACGCTTCTTTAGACATTCCAAATACAGTCGTAGCTCCTTCGCTGACAAAAATGAATTCTCCATCCGCCTTGTGGCTGAAAATGACAAACTTCCCACCAAGTTCTTCCACCAATCGTTGATACTTTTCCTGGCTCTTGCGAATCTCGTCTTCCATTGCCTTGCGTGCCGTAATGTCGATGACCCACGAGAGGATGGCCTCTTCTTCCATGTATTCAAAATGATAATATGAAAGGATAACATCTATAATGTCACCATTTGAATCGTAGAGCTGGGTTTCTACATTTTTTGCTACGCCCTCTTTCCCTAACATTGCAAGAGTTTCTGTACGTTCTTCAGGATGCACATAGGCCGTTGCGACTTTTTCTCCAACCCGCAATCCCATGCGTGTCAGACTGGTGTTAGCGTACTGTACAATGCCATCGACTGATATGCCCACCCCAACAGGACTCGTATCCAAAATCAATTGAAGGCGTTGCCGCTCATTGGCTAATGCATCTTCCATTTTCTTCCGGTCGGTCACATCACGTAACACGGCAACAAAAATGGGATTTTCATTGACGATTGCGGTATTCAACGCAATTTCCATGGGAAAGATTTCACCACTTTTGCGCTTTGCCGGTACCACCTGCTGCTTCCCAATAACTTTCGGCGGCCCTCCTGCAAGATAATTCTTAATGTACTGGTTATGCTCTTTACTATATGGTTCAGGCATGAGTATATTGATGCTTCGTCCAATAAGCTCTTCTTTCGTATATCCGAAAATTTCTTCAGAAGCGGGACTAAATTCAGTGATAAGCCCCTGAGAATTTATTACAATAATACCATTATTGGCCGTATCAATGATACCGCGGAGATGAGCAGTGCGCTCCTGAACTGTTTCTTCAAGTGCTTTTTTCGCTTTTTCCAGTTCAATACGAGCTTTCTCTGCATCAGAAATATCTATAAATGTCTCTAACAATAAATTTCGATCGCCACGATGAATGCGCGTCACCGTCTTAAAAATAGGAATTTTTGAACCATCTTTCGTCAGCAACGTACGTTTTGACATATCCTCCGGTTCATTAAGGTCAAGAATCGGGCAGTTGTTCTCTTCTGAAGGACATGTCAACTTATGACATTTTCTTCCAAGAAGGTCTTCCTTAGAAAATCCCGTTATCTTCAGTGCAAATCCATTAATGTCGACAATCTCTCGTGTTTCTTGATCAATAATAAGAACACCAGCAGAAATAGAATTAAACAATTGATGCAAGAAATTTTTATGATCTTCAACTTCATTTGATTTCAAAATAATATTTTGCTGCGTCATATCTATATTTCGCAACATATCATTTACACTCACTCCAAGATCATAAATTTCATCTTTCCCAAAAAAATGAAGTTGGATATCATTCTTCTTTCCATCATCAATATCACGGACCTGTGTACTTAATGATTCTATACGATCTAAAATTTTCTTTTTAAGGAATATATATGTCAGTACTGCAGAAATAAATAATGCACACATCATAAATACAAAGTACGAGTTGATGATATACTGACCGTACGTTGAAATCGTCCGAGATTTTTCAACCCGCAAAAGAGCAATGGCTTGGCCATTGACATCGCGCAGAAGACCGGTGCCAATGATTTTGTCTTGCGAATACTGGATCGAAAAATCACGACCAGAGTTTTCACCGACTCCCGCTCCTGATTGCGCAACATGGTGAAATGGTTCCAAAGACAGTTGCAAGCCTAAGACATCACCCATCCTTTGAATCATTTGAGGGCTGAGCATTCTGACCATCAGCATGGTCCCTGCAGGCGGTCCAGTTTTTCCGCTTGTAAGAATGTATCGTTTAGCAACCAGGGCGATATCTCCATCGCTTAAGGCAAGGAGACCATACTTGAACGCATCATCATCATGAGAAAGCCTTATATCAATCTTTGACTGACGTACCAGGCTTTCTGAAAGATTCAAGTCGTCTTTCATATTACTTCCAAATGCTCTAGAATATATAACATGATGAACATTATCTTCGATAACAATTGCAGAAAGATCTTGATCAACAAATGTATTCATGACAAAATTTGAATCAATATACAATTGATTACCATTCTGAGAAAAATAATATGTATCGTCCCAATATGCCCAATCTATGAGTAACGCATCAAGATTATTTTGAATTTGTGAAAGATATGAAGTCGCTGTATCATAAGAAGAATACATCGAATCATCTTCAATGCTTTGAAAACCATCACGAATAATGAATACGGATGCAACAACCTGACATATGGCTAAAAAGATAACGATGGACAATATACCTAATAGAGCAACGTGTCGCAGTTTCACTGGCAACCTCGTAATACGTCATACAGTGATTATATGAAACAATGAAAAACACTCCTCTCCACTGAAAGAGATGTTGGAAAGGTTTTCCTGAAGAAATGCCTTAGCTTTCATGCATTGCATTTTCTGGGTCAGCATGCTTTTTCATAACCTCTTGAATTGCATCAAACCTCTCAAGAAAGACGGCAACAAGCTCGGGGTCGAAATGTTTGCCCGATTCACGACGGATCAAATCCACCGCTTTGTCCGTAGGCCACGCTGCCTTATATGGGCGTGCACTGATAAGTGCATCAAATACATCAGCAACCGCCGCGATGCGACCAACAAGAGGAATCGATTTCCCTTCAAGTTTGCGAGGGTAGCCTGAACCATCCCATTTTTCATGATGCGACAAAGCAACAGCATGCGCCATCTGCAATAATGGATTGTCATGCTCTCCAATAATTTTAGCCCCAAACTCACAATGGCGCATCATGATAGACCGTTCGTTTACATCAAGCTTGCCCGGTTTGAGCAAAATACTATCGGGGATACCGATCTTACCAACATCATGCATTGGAGCAGCATTCAGAATCAGAGCACTCTCTTCTTCACTCATGCCAATAGCGCGGGCAATAATGGAACAATAATAGCTCATGCGAATGACATGCATCCCTGTTTCATTATCTCGATACTCTGCTGCAAGACCAAGTCGGCGAATAATCTCCAAACGGCTTTCATTAAGTTCCTTCGTGCGCTGAAGTACTTTTTGCTCTAAGACCTTGTTCTGATCATGCAATTGGAGATGCGTCTTCACGCGAGCCAAAAGAATTGGGGGACTAATAGGTTTTGTAATATAATCAACCGCACCCAGTTCAAATCCGCGGGCTTCATCGGTCATATCATTCATGGCCGTGACGAATATTACTGGAATATTCTTTGTCTTCGGATTTCTTTTCAGCTGCGAGCACACTTCATAGCCATCCATATCAGGCATCATAATATCAAGGAGAATGACGTCCGGAAGCATTGCTTCAGCAACAAGAAGCGCTTTTTTTCCGTTTGTTGCAGCTTTGACATTATAGTGCCGAGACAATACACCAGATACAACATCAATATTACTCGGAGTATCATCAACGACTAAAACTGTACTTTTCTCTAAAATGTAATCCATTGCATATTACCCATAAAGGTCGTAACGCTTTATCAATTTTGTTAAAAAAACAACCAAACGTCATCACCGTGTTAAATATGTTATCAATATATTGTTATCAACAAGAAGATTATTAATAAAAATTGACAAAATGACTTTTTATCAAAAACATATTCTCACATATACTTCATAAAAAATTCATACGATGAGCACAGAGAAAATATCATCCAACTACATCATTCTCAAGAGAATTTGCTATTCACTACAAGAGATGCCCTGCTACTCTCTTTCAGAAAAATCGATACTCATAGAAACACAATATTGCTTAAAGCATGCATTCAAACGCCACACCATACTGCACCTCGTAAGAAAATATGGGATAATACTACCTAACACAGCCTCTCCATTTACCAAAAGAATTTTTCCACTCTTCAGCAGTACCATGCATATATTTTCCCTGCACGAGAGAGGACATCCTTAGCTCCTGCACACATGCCCTGCTCCTCACTCTGCACTCGTCATTCATAGCCGCCACCAATCTCATCAATAGGCTTCCCCAACATCAAACCATACCTCGTCCCCAACAACAAGAAAGCCCCCTGTGTGCTGGGGGACACACAGGGGGCATAGTGAGGTATGCGTGATATGTTAGAAGGCGTTGAATTAGCCGCGCAGAACCACGGTCTCGCCATTGTGCTTGACAGAAGAAGCGCATTTCGTTTCGATCATCGTTCCATGAAAAGACTGCCCCGTTGCAAGGCTAATGTTGACGTCTGCAGTTTCGGGCATGAGTTCCAAAGCAGCTTTGAGTTCTTTTACAGTCATGATGGTACTCCTCATACGTATGTATTTATACGGTGTTGACGTGGATATATATTTGTCGCGTTGCGGAATTAACCGCGCAGAATCACGGTATCACCGTTGCGTTTTAAGGAAACAGCACTCTTTGTTTCTTGTATTGTCCCATGATAAGACTGACCAGTCGTCAGGCTCACGGTGACATTGGAGGTTTCGGGCATGGCTTGCAGGGCGGCCTTGAGTTCTTTCACAGTCATGGCATAGCTCCTTGTGCTCTTTCGCCATTTGGCGATCAATGCGTGCTCAATATTGGTTGGTCAACCAACCAATAAAAAATCAACTAATCAGTTGACCAACCGATGTCCAGCCCTTTTTGCAATTTTTATCAAGAAAAAAACAACTAAACAAACAATCCATTGTATTTCAAAGAATTAGATTCTAAGATATAATAAATCACACAAAAACACGCTTCATATTGTACTCATCAAAATGCGCTTCTATATCACCATATTGCGCATTAACGTTTCTATATCCAGCCTCCTCACACGGTAAAAAGACACTCTCCACCAACACCGATGGCTATAGAAAGTAATGACCCCATGTCCATAACCTGTCATCACCAGGATGGTTGATTTTTCAAAAGCTGTTCAGCCTCCGTTGCAGGAAGCGGCTTGGCAAAGAGATATCCCTGACCGTACTCACAACCAAGATGACGCAATGTATTCAATTGATTTGGAGTTTCCACACCTTCAGCAATTATGTCCTTGCTTAAACTATGCGCCAGCGCAACAATAGTTTTGGTGATTTCAAGGTTCTCTGCCTTCTGCTGCAACAGAGTGACAAACGAGCGGTCTACTTTGAGTGAATCAAAGGGGAGGCGGTGTAGATAACTCAACGACGAATACCCCGTACCGAAATCATCAATGGAAAGGCGTACCCCGAGCTCACGGAGATCAGCGAGAATGGACTGCGCTACATGAAAATTCTCCATGATCCCCGATTCAGTGATTTCAAGCTTGAGACTTCCTCTCGGACAAGGCCAGCGTGTGAGCACTTCGGCAACATCATCAACGATACCGGGTTTCGTCAATTGGCGGACTGCCAGATTGACACTCATGAAAAGATGCTCATACCCGGGAATCGTTTCTCGCCACATTTTCGCCGTTTGCAATGCGTGCTCCAGCACGAAAGCACCGACGTCAATAATAAGGCCCGAGTTTTCCATATGAGGAATGAACATTCCCGGAGGAACAAGTCCCCGCGTCAGGCTTTCCCACCGGACCAACGCTTCAAAACCATGAATTTTCCCCGTGTCGAGATGCACAATTGGTTGGTAGAACACAATGAATTCCTGGTGTTCTACAGCCTTTTTAAGCTCGGATTCCAAGTGGAGCCGATCCATGGCCTGCTTATGCAAATCATCGTTAAATACTTCCGCTCGACCACGTCCCAACGATTTGGCTCGATACATGGCAGCATCCGCGTCGCGCAACAATTCTCCCGGTGTTTTATCCGGATGCCCGGACACGACGATACCAATACTGACCTCAACAAAAATATCGCTGTTCACCACGGTAATCGGCGACGCAAGAACATCTTGGATTCGCTTGACCGCAGCCTGCGCATCGTCCAGACCTTGTGTATTCTCAAGCAACAAAACAAATTCGTCTCCCCCAAGGCGTGCCAAAGTATCAAAAGATCGGAGTGTCGAGACAATGCGCTCGGCCACTTCGGTAAGCAATTCATCTCCAACAACATGGCCCAGAGAGTCATTGACGTGCTTGAAGTGATCAAGATCGAGAAACAGCAAAGAAAATGAGGCTGCGGAATCACGCTTATAGCGTCTGCAAACTTGTCCGAGTCGATCTTCGAACAGCGCGCGGTTTGGTAAACCGGTCAGGCTGTCATGGAAGGCATCATACAACAGACGCTCTTCCATGCGTTTGCGCTCCGTAATATCGTTCCCGTAGATATGAACCAATTCTTGTCCTGGAACCGGCGTATACGTCCAGTCAAACACCCGGTCACCAACGAGAGACTCAATATTGTCGCGGGTGCTGCCTGTCGCAAGACATGCATCCACAATACTGGAGTGGTTGCCTGGCAGGAGGTCTCGTCGCGGATCAAGTCCCCAGCGACGAGTAATACTCGCCGTGGCTGGATTGATGTAATGCAGTGCTCCCCCTTTCATGGCGGACAGAACAGGGTTGAGGCTCTTGCGAGGAAATGCAGCCAGGCGGCTGATCTTCTCCGCGTTCTTTTTAATCTCCGTCAGATCGATGATAATCGCAAAAGCCCCGATAAGACGGTTATCAAGATCAAAAACCGGTGCAACGTCGTATTTAACATGCACAGAACGCCCATCTCTCGTGATGGTTGACGACTCATTTCCTAACAATGGCTTTCTTGCCCGCATAGCGCGGCCAGTGATGGTATCAGCGGTGGAATCATTGTAGTATAATTCTCCAAGGGTTTTCCCAAGGTAGTCATCGGGTGTCCCTTGGAGGCCATACAATTGAAGATAAGGCTGATTAATAAAGGTGACGTGTTCTTCAGTATCTACGGTCAAGCATGGAATCGTTAAACCACGCAACACACCGTTAAGGAATCCAATTTTATGTTTCAAATTCAATACCATGGTATGAATGCCATCGGCCAACACACCAAGTTCCGCCCCAATGGGTTCCTTCACATAGGCGTCAAGATCCCCAGTAGCGACACGATGCGTGTATTGCATAACACATCGCAAACCGCGTGTGATGGAAAGCGAAACGGCAACAAGCAAAGCGATAGCGAGAAGAACAGCCGTTGCGCTGAGGGCACCCGCCATAATGCGCCAATCAAGATATTCATCGATACGATATTTGATCAAGATATCGAGTTCATTTAATCCTGTGAAAAACAGTTTATCCACAGCTGTATCAGCAGTCTTGATTTGTTCTGCCAAAAACATCGAGTTGACGCTTTCGCCATCAATCAACGCGCGGACGCTTGAAGATAAGCGCTCGGATGCGGACATTGCTTTTTCATAGGCTGCTTTATAATTCCGTTGCAGACTTGGACTGAGGCCGTAGTACAGGGGATCTTCCGTCAGGGCCGCAGTCGAGTCATCTCGCAGTCGATACAAGCAACTCGTTATGTAGTGTTCATGCCACCGCAGCAAAATGTCGCGAAACGCCGTGTCCGAAGTAAAAAGAGATATCGGCCCCCGTTCCTCCGGCATTTGCGTAAGCCTGAGCAAACGTCGTAAGTCAAGCAAATCTCGCTTACAGTTCGGCAATACTGCTACCAAAGCATCGGCCAAAACGGCACTGTCCAACGCTGGATCAAGTAAAAGTTTGGAAAAGCGACCGATGTGAACCATCAAATCAAGTGTATTGTTTAAAAGCTGTTGTCTTGCCTCCGTTGTCGGTGCATCGAGATATGCTTCCCACGCTTCTGCAAGTTGCGCCGGCTTCACTCCAAGCTTGTCGCGTATTCGTAAATCAACATCTGACAACATAAAAGATTTCGGAGTTTCTTTAACCATTTCATGGAGTTCTTGAAACGCATGACGAGCTAACTCTCGCCTTCTTTTCATTTCTTCTTCCGTCATCACGTGTTGATCGTCACAAATGATTTCGAGTAAAGGGTACACGTGACGCAGCAGCTCTGTTCCCGCAAACTCATCTTTCCCAATATTGATGTCGTACCGAAAACTGATATCCATAAAATAGACAAGAACGGCCACAGGTATCAGCAGCACCAAAGTAGCTACAGCAAGACGAGTCGAAATGGATAAATCACGAAAACGCATTGTTAACAACCTCATATCATAATGCACGACACCAATATTCTACCGTTTCCGGCGGTCAAGGGCACACCCAACAGTAAAGTTCTTCCTCGGAGAGAACCGAAAGAACAACCATCTCGACACCCTCATTTTCCCTGTATTTGCCGATCATATTCTCCCCCTCTCGACGCACTTCATGAAACACGAAGAATATGCTATGTTTTATCTCTCAACATCGCAAAAAAATATGCGGAGAGAACAACAGGGAATTGCACCGTGGCAAAGAGAAAAAACGCAGAACACAATATCCCTCATCCCACCAACGAAAACATCCTGACAATACGAGTGTCTTCAAAAAAAACGAAAACAGCAATCCGTCTTTTCACCCAAAAACAGGTCCCCTTTGAAAAACCTTACGCCTCAATGTCCTTAACAATATCTAGCACAAAAGGAGTATACCATGCGCCATGGATTAATCTGTGTGGCCATTATTGTGCTCATCAGCTTTGGGCCACGTGCAGGTCAGGCCGATGACACAACACATCAATTCGATACCGCCACCATGACAAAACTTGCCGAAACCATCGCATCGGCCACGAGCAAACTTCCCGACATCATCTTCTTTAATGTGGCATCCTTCACCACAGTCGACCTGGATTCAGACACACATGCTGATACAGCAGTTTTGGCTCTGGCACCCAAAGACATGATTCAACCTGACGACCGCGTTTTTCTCATCGTCCGTTTAACAGGGAGTGCATTACCGCTCATCGCCGAAATTCCCGTCAATGATGCCGGACTGTGCGCGGCCACGGTTACACTTGGTCTGGAAAAAAACGCTTCGGACAGACCGGTTCTCGTTGTCGACGATGGCGCCTGCGATGCGTATCGCTTCGAAGTCGAAGGAACTCCACCACGGCTTGTGGTATCTCGCAACTAATTACGTAACGTGAGAGACCCGGCGCCCGTGTCCATGAAAAAAGGCAGAAGAAACGCGAAAAGAATACTCAACAAAATCGGCCCCCAAATGGGAAAAAACACGAGCATCCACGACCAGCGGATTTTACCGGTCAATTTCAGGATCGTGAACAATGCTGAAAGAACAACACCAACAGCTAAAATTGTATTCCCAAGACCCACAATATCCTCCACCGTGCTCAGCGCTTCTTCGTTCATTTGGAAACATCAACCGGATCCTTGAACGTCATACGCCACCATACTATGCGCGTACGTTGCCGTATTCGTTACGAGCCCAAAATGACTTTGGTCTGACTCGGGGCGACGATACTCCCCACACAATTATATGCGTTCTGTGTCGTTGATGCTCCAAGATGCACAGCAGGTGCTCCTTCGATGAGCACCTTTGTGCTCCCCGCCGAAAAGCCTGCTTCATCCATAAACACCTGAGAAACCACCCCACCCGTTACGCCGGGTTGATCTCCATCACTCATGGGGACGGTTGAACTCAAGTTCAAACCGAGCGATCCGCAAACAAGAACATTCATGGCCGTATCCACGGCCATGCTCAAATCAGCAACATTCACATACGGAACAGGCACAGGAGGCCCTGGTGGAGCAGGGGTAAAACACATGTCTGGCTGTCCGAGAGCCTGTCCCCCACTCTCATTCGTGGAAATAAACATGACGTACCCCCAGTGGCAATAACGAATGGGAGGCGTTGCGACAGAGTATTCTCCCTATACAAAAAAAATTATCGCAAAAACGCAAAGCACGTCAACATAAAGCAGAACAAGCGTACACACACGGGAAGCTCCATAGACAATGTCTCTCGTGCCATGTTTGATACATATGAAGAATACAAGACCTTCTATCCAGACCCACATTTCATGGAAGAACTCGACTACCCCAGAGTAAAATCCTGGCGTCAGATCCCACGCCATATTTAAAATATAATTGAAGAGCGAAAAAATATCCTATTCCCTGACCCCATGAAGGAAGTTGTATAATTCGAAATGGTGCGCATCTCAGGTCGTGAGGCGAACACGGAAGGATACCGTGATCGCCCGCCCCCTCCTGCTTTTCATGAGTTCCTTTTGGCCACTCTCCGCAATAATGTTGCGCACGCCGTTCCACCCAATTTCTTTGTTAAAAGGTTATCACAACGGCCAAGTCACCCGCCGTTCACCGCTCCGAGGCATCGGCAATGGCATTCTCAGCTGTCGGCTTTGCGGGAAGAACAAACACAGCTTCTTGCTCTTTGGCTTCCATCACATTCAGCGAAAAACCTTCCGGAATTTCCAGGCCTTCTTCTGCAAAGACGGAGGCGGGATCGCGCAACAATCACTGTTTGTATGCTTCATCTTCCCATGCTTTGGCGACAACGGTGGCCCATTGTTTTTGCTGCTTCGTCATCTCTGCCATAGTGATTCCTCCAGTTGAATGGACGATAAACGCGCCTGAGGAATAATGCCTGCTCCATTCTCTCGTCTCTTGATGACAGTGTCTCCACATTTTCATGCCATACATGAGGGATTTGGAGGCACAATATCACCAAGCTTCGTCTGATCAATCGGAATGTAGGCTTTGTGCAGTGCTTTTCGTATCTCCAGATAACGCGACAAGGAACACACTGAACGCATTGTGCAGGTCTGACACGACAATGGACTATCGCACTGTGGCAAGGGAAGTTGGCTGAATGTATTCCCCGGTGCATCGTCTTCCGCTTTGCAGTACAGACTGGCGTAATGCCCGTTGATGAGATGACGTAAACTCCGACCATACTCCCCTTCACCATATCGCTCCTGCAAAAAAGTAAGAATCTCTGCATCGGATTGTCCTTTGGAGGCAAGACGGCAATAGTCCAGCAGCAACGAGCATAATTCAACTTCATCCGGAGTTTCTCCCCCGGGGAGTTGTTGAAGAACATCGATAGCATTGTCCAACATTCCGGCTTCAATAAAAATAAATGCCAAAAAACTACACGGCTCAACCCAACTTGCCAGCGGCACACGAGAATGAAGATGATGACTTAGACTGATGACAAGCGTTGAGGAAAAAATCGATTCACTTCGGATAGTCCGAGAGAAAATATCCGCCAAACGATGTACATCCGTGTTCTTTCCTTGAGCCATCCGATAGATATGTTCAAAAGCCTCATTAATCGTATCCAAGTAGAAATTCGCTTCTTTCACTGACGGTGAGGGAGGACAGGACATACCTTGAATATACACATAATAAGTAGGGAATCCGAGAAAAGAAAAATCGCGTACATACATGGGATATCCCAACGCATGAACTTTCTCGCACATAAACGTGAAATAGGCCGTATTCGACTGCCCAGGGGCCGTAAATGCCGCTTGGAAATTCGTTGAGGGAGCATTGTTCAACAGAATGGAAAGCGTCGCATACACCCGATTGTAATAGTCTTTCAAAGGAGGACGCTGGACCTGCCAATAGGAAAATGAATGTGGAAGCTCTGCCCTTCCTTGATACAACTCCGTAATGCATCGTTGCAATGCCACATCGAAGACAGGGTCCGAGCCGAAACACAGGTTAAAGCGATCTTTGGCATGATCGATCACAATAGCTGCCAGCACCGGGATGGTACCGCCCATGGTGCAATCTTTGACGATAACCTCAAACCCTTTGCCATGAAGCATGTCCAACATGTGTTTCAAACCGTGCGACTCAAGGGGTAATTCCTCCAATGGAATCGTTGGTGGAATGTACGCTCCTTGTATCACTTCTCGGGCGGCATAGCGCTCCATGATTTCGCATATCCCTTGGCACAGGGCCTCCTCGGGTGTATTTCCGGCACTCATGCCGGTCGACTTGATGCCCGTCAACATCAAGTAGTACGGCAACATCCTGAGTTGTCTTGCGTTGACGTCCCAAAACGGAAGACACATCAACGAATCGACGGAAAGATCGCCCGGATCGTCCACCACATCATGTAGAATTTCGGGGATATCCTGCATCAAATCATCCACAGAGCATACTACTTCATCATGATGGATGGGCTTTCGAGGATAAATTTGTCCTAAAGCACCGAACCAGCGAAACGAATAACACTGCAAACGCTCGATGAACTCCGCATAAGCGCTCGCCAAGCAATAGACTTCGGAAATGCCTTTTCCATTGGCTCCAACCAATGGATAACTCGGATCCCACACACGGACAGAATGACAATCATCGACCGGATTCTGCCACACTTCCGTCATGGGATGCTCTGCACCGATTCCCAATTCGTGCAGAATGGCTTGTATCTTTGCAACGGTTTCCGCAGGCAAACGGTCCTTATGATTGGCATACACATTGGCCATAGGGCGAACATTTTGAGTCATGGTTCCGCATATCCCTTGATAATACATTACAAACGGGAAGAACAACGATACATTCGATGAAAGAGCGACGCCTTGACAGTCTCATCACATAGCAAGCACGCCGCTCACTATAATAGACTACTATCCTATCACTGAGGAGACGTATATCAAACTTGATGCTGCTAACCGTTCCGAAACATCAGTTATGACTCTTTCACCCGATGGTTTTGGAGGAAGAAAAAAGAGCACTTCATTCTCTTTCCCTTCCACCACGTTCACAGAGGCACCATCTGGAATTTCCACCCCTTCTTGTGTAAACACCGATACCGGATCGCTTAACAACTGCCTCTTGTAGTCTTCATCTTCCCATGCTTTTGCAACGATGGTTTCCCATTGCTTTTGTTTTTCAGCCATGTCTGTCATGAGGATTGCTCCATGAGGGTTATATTGTTCATGCACCCAAGGAAGAGCTCTTGCGTACAATTCTTTTTATATCTCCAGAAAACACGATCACAAAGAAGAGACGTGCTTGCTCTTGTTCAAGCAGACCAAACACGCCGTTCACTCCAATATGTTTAACCAGCCGCAGCAGAAAACCACATACTACTCATGCTCGACGCCGCTAATCGTTCCGAGACATCGGTGATGACGTCTTCACCCTCTGGCCTCAGAGGAAGGACAAACACCATTTCTTTCTCTTTCGCTTCCACAACATTCATAGAAAAACCCTCAGGAATCTCAATTCCTTCTTCTTCGAACACGGACACGGGATCGCGTAACAAACGTTGTTTGTAGTCTTCATCTTCCCATGCTTTTGCGACGATGGTTTCCCATTGTTTTTGTCTCTCTGTCATGCCTGCCATAGTGACCTCCACATTCTGGTTAGAGTGAATATACGAAATGAATACGTCATTACATACACATTCCAACAATTTTAACGACGTTATCGACAAGACATAACCGTCAAATCCTCATCTTCTATTGAGAGAGGCTGAAGACACCATATCGCCCAACTGCATTTGATCAATCGGCGTATATGTCTTGTGCAACGCGCTTCGTATCGTCAAAAACTTCGATAACAGACAACTCGTGTTCATTTTGCAGTTCCGACAAGAGAACACCGTCTCGCATTGCGGCATGGGCAACGAGCTGAATGGACTTCCCGAATCATCAGCGTTCGCGTTGAGGTAAAAACCGGCGTAATGCCGATTGACGAGATGATGCAGGCGTTGACCATATGTCCCGTCTCCATACCGTTCTTGCAGGCGAGCAAGAATCCCGTCATCGGCTTGTCCCTCGGAGGCAAGACGGCAATAATCGAGCAGAAGAGGCCACAGTTCTGCTTCCGGCGGACCAGATCCCGGGGAGCGCACCTCCGTCAGAACGGTGATCGCGTCATCCAAGAGTCCGGCCTCAATAAAAATGAACGCCAAGAAACATCGTGGTTCTACCCATCTCACGACCGGTAACCGGGAAAAGTAATTCGACAAATTTTGGAAAAGAAGTGACGAAAAGAGTTTTTCACTGCGGATTTTCCGGGAAAAAATCTCGGCAAGACGACACACGTCCGTGGTCTTCCCTCGAGCCAATTGAAACAGAAGACCGAGAGCCTCACGAAGCTCAAGCAAGTAAAAATGACATTCCTCCGTCGTGAGCGGAGAAGTCGCGGACATTCCCTGTATATACACATAGTGGCTTGGAAATCCGAGAAAAGAAAAATCACGGACATAGACAGAACATCCTAGAGCATGAATCTTCTCAAGAACAAATGCGAGATAGGCCGCGTTGGATTGCCCCGAAGCGGTAAACGCCTCTCGAAAACGCGTAGACGGCACATCGTTCAGAAGAAAGCTCAAGCTTGAATGGACATTACTGAAATAATCGTTGAGCGGCATTCGCTGTTCCTTCCAATACGAATACGAATACGAATGCGGCAACTCGTTATGTCCCTGATACAATTCGGTAATACATCGTTGCAGAGCCACATCAAACACGGGGTCCGAACCAAAACGCAGATTGAAACGATCATTGGCACGATCGATAACGATAACGGCCAGTACGGGAATTGCCCCATCTATGGTGCAATCCTTGACCACGACATCAAGCCCTTTTTCATGAAGCGTTTTCAGCAGTTGTTTCAATCCCGTAGATTCAAGAGGCAATTCCGACAGGGGAATTGTTGGAGGATGAAGATTACCTTCCCCCACCTGCCGAGCCGCATAGCGTTCCATGATCTCGCATACACCCTGACATACCGATTCTTCGGGCGTATTTCCGGCACTCATGCCAGTGGAATGTGTATTCATCAGAATCAAATAATACGGAAGAATTGTCGTTTTCCCTTTGCGTACATCCCAAAACGGTAAACACGGAAACGAATCGACAGGCAGAGAGGACGGAGTTTCCACGATTTGAGACAAAATATCCGGGATATCGTGCAAAAGCTCATCCAAAGAACACATCACTTCATCATGAAAAACGGTCTTTCGAGAATATATATTCCCCAAACGACCAAACAGAGAAGACACCATACACTGCAATCGTTCAATAAACTCCGCATACGCGCTCGCCAGCGCATACACCTTGGAGATGCCCTTTCCATTGGCTCCAATCAACGGATAGTCAGGATCCCAAATGCGTACGGAATAGCAGCCGTCTCCCGGTGAACGCCAAAGTTCACACAGAGGGCACTTCGTACCGAATCCAACCTTACGTAAAAGCGCTCGTATGGTTGCAATGGTTTCAGTCGGAGAACAATCTTTATGATTAGCATATGCATTTTGAGAAGACTGCATACATTGTGTCATTGTTCAGGATATCCTCAAGTAAGATATTGGATTCAGAGCAAAACTCAAAGTTCATACCAGGTCATATCGTAATGCCTACGATACGTCTCCATGTTGTTTCCGAAATATTGCAGACACACTCGACAAGATGTTTAGAGACATGACGAAGAGCATGTAACATCCTACTATACATTAAAAAACGCTAGAATACCTCCTGACTCGAATTTTCAATTCAAGAAAATTCCACGATACAGACTTTCATCAGGCTCTTTCCCATACCATTAAGAACGCCTGAGCACGAAAAAAGTTTCAATATTTTTTTGACTTTTTTCTAATCACTAAAAAAACTTTGAAAAAACAAAGAAATACAGCGAGAGGAGGATGAAACAGAGTACCTTGCGGTCGCCTCTGCCCTTTTTTACGAGACCGTTCTCAAAAAGCCTTGCGTTCCATCAATGCGGCAAAAATGACGGGGCATTTCATGTGGATTCGCCACAAAACACATTTTTACCCAAGATGAATGGATTCTCCATCGATCGTCATATCTTTTTCCGATTGCATCCGGGCCGATTCAGCATTGAGGATGAATTGTGTGTCCGTTGATAAACGCATTGTCCGTGCGTGGTGGGTATCCGGTCCATCAACATGGCGATGACTAGACCGTAATCGGGAAACAAGTGAGGCAATGACGGTACGAACCTGTCCGATACCGGCTGTGGCTTTTTGGGCCGCTATTTCGAATTGGTGACAGGACAACCGTGCCCGGACCGCATCGATAACCGTGGAAACGGCATTCGTTCTTACGGTGTGAGATATCAACTGCACCGATTCATCGGCTTCCAGCCTGGCCACAGGACCATCCAGACGCAAACACGCTTCGTCGTGTCCCACAACAAGTTTGCCCGGGGCGGAAAGACGAGATGTTTGCCCGTGTTTTTCTAAAATCGACACAATATATCGAGCGCCATCCGGCCCGAGATATACCAACGCCGTATCTTGCGCTTCCGGTTCAAGCAGACACCCGGCTCCACGCACCGCGTTGACGGCGCGTCCATCCATCAATTCAACAACATACTGATCTTCACGGCGAACACGAATCTGACCGTGAAGTAAGCACCCGGTCATCTCGTCGGTCATAACGGCGTGTGACATGGAATCTCCTTAGGGATAAACCGCCTCGGCATAGCCTGCGGTGACGAACGTTTCAGCGCGCCGCAACGCCTCGTCGGTTGGTCTGGCATTGGTAAGTTGGGCGCCGTTGAATGTTTCCGGATCGGCCTGAACACGATGCAGATTGGCAAAAGATAAGTTCGCTCCGGCACACACCGCTCCCCGAAGATCACTCCGGCTGCAATCGGCATACTGCAAGTGCGCCCGATTGCAGCGTGCCTCAATGAGATTCGCGTCACACAGCAGCGACGATGAGAGGCGTGCAGAACGAAAGTCGGCGTGCGCGAGGTGGGCGTGGCTGAAATTGGCTTTCGGTAGCTCCGCCTGACGAAAATCGGCATGCGGTGCCTCGACATCGATAAACCGTACGGCGTGCCCCGTCGCGTGATGAAACCGTGCTTGCGTCAGGTTGGCTCGGGAAAAGTCGACATTATTGATGTTCGCAGAAGTAAAGTCGGCTCCGACCAAATCCGCTCCATCAAACATGGTCGATCGCAGAGTACACGATGAAAAGACCATCGCCCCGAAGCGACTTTTCCGAAAAAACGCTTTCACTAAATTGGCCCCATCAAGGCGAGCAGTCGTAAAATCGGTGTCCGGCGCAACAGCGTGCGAGAAATCTGCTCGCGAAAAATCCGTTTTTTCGAGCTTCACACGGCACAATGATGCTCTATGGAAGATGGCATCCGAACAAGACGCTTGGGATACATCACAATCGGTCAAACTCGCTCGCGTCAGATCGGCAGCTACAAAGTGCCCTTTTTCAAGATGACACTGTATGAACTGCACCTGCCGGCACAAGGCATGTTCCATATGAATTCCGCGAAGAGAACACTTGAAAAACATGACGTTATCCAGCGTGGCGTCATGGAAATCCGCACCATCAAACTGGCATGCCTCAAACACAACGCCAGACACATCAAGGCCGGCTCCATTGAAGTTGGAAAAATCAATCTCGGATATGGATTGCCCCGAAGCGGCCGTGGCAAGCAATTCGTCACGTGTCATGTTCCATCTCCACATCGAGCAAGCTTTTTCCGGTGAGACAGTCTTGAAAATTCGTGCCCAGAATATTGGCCCCCGTGAAATCGACGCCATAGAAATTTGCACCGCGTGCGTCGGCCTGTCCCATATTGGCTTGGCGCAACGACCCTTTGAACAGATTCACGCCGGCAAGACCGGCTTCCTGCAAATTCGCCTGGCTCAAATCCGCCTTTCGTGCAACGGCGTCGTGCAGCTTGGCCTGATGCAAATCGGCGAGCCCCAAGCCCGCTTTATCGAGTTGTGTCTGTCGCAAATCCGCACCATGCAATACGGCCCCCCGCCACTGCGCTCCACGCAAATCGGCCTTGCGAAATATAGCATGACGCAGACTCGCACCGGGATCGACCCGGCAACCGGGCAATGTGGCTTCGGTGGCATCAAGCCTATCGGCGATGACCTTGCCAAGACGTAAGCCTGTCCCTCGCGTCCGAACGAGTGAAGCCCCGGTCATATCGGCTCCCGACGCATCAACACGCGTGAGATCCGCGCCCTCAAAAACGACATCACGCATCATGGCACGACGAAATGTGCTTTTGAGAAACAGACTCTTGGTTGCAATCATCCCGGTCATCGTTGCTTGATCAAAGCAAGTTGACTCGAAACAGGTCGATCGAAGATCGGCGCCACTCCAGTCGGTTTCGGAAAAGTCGGCCTTCTCTGCTCGTCCGCCTTCCATTTTCACCAGAGTAAAGACCGCTGCCGAGGCATGCACCTTGTCAAAACGAGTCTTCTGCAAATTCGCTTTATGGAAACGCGCCCGGTGCAGCACGGCGCGAGAAAAATCAGCGCCCGTCAAATTGGCCTCATCGAACCGGGTTTCTTCTAAAATGGCGTCACAGAAGAGCGCACCCTGAAGACCTTGCCCGGTAAAATCCTTGCCCGAAAGATCAAGGCCACGAAAATCAAGCGGTTGTCGATCGTCCGATTCTGCTGTGGCTCCGGTGTGAGGGGCTTCCGATGAGGCTGTTGCTACAGTCATGCCGGCAATCCCCGCCAAAGATGCACGTAATGCTTCCGCCTGGGTTTTGATCTCACTCAAGTGCATGGTCTCTCCCGAGATGAGATCGTCACCGGCAACCGCTTCGGAAAAGAGTTCGGCCAGTTCGGGCTTGGCATCGGTCAGCGTTGTGTGAAGCCCGGAAACAGCATCCTTCATCTGGATTTCCAGATCGCCATGTTTCTCGATAATCCCGTCAAGCGCGGTCGAAAGCGCCGAGAAGGGATCGTCGGGCTGAGTCTCCATACCAAGCATTTCATCGATCTGACCAGACATCGCCGCTTCCGCGTCGGCAAGACGGGCTTCAGTATAACCGGATTTGTCCAACGCATCCTGGACCGCAGCGCTGACTCCGTCTTGCAATGATTGCAAGCGCTCCAACCCATCATCCGATTTCGTCGATTCGCTGACCGTTTCCGTAAAAGGATCGTCCAAAATCGATTTGAAATACTCGCGATGTTCAGGATTGACAGCCTGCAAAATTTCGCCACGCCGCGCCACCGCTTCATCAAAACGCATGGGAGCCTTGTCTTCGAACGCTTTGACTTTATGAGAAAGCTCTGTAACAAGCTGCTCAACTGCAAGCAGTCCAGGAATTTCAAGGTGTTCGGAGGATTCCTCCACGGCTGCCGTTGCGGCAGGAGGCGTCTCCTCGGTGACTGACGCGGCCTCAGCAACCGGCGTGGGGGGAATGACTCGATAATGCTCGGCAGGATGCACAGGATCATCAAGAGATTCCAAACCGACAAGAAGCCCAGCCGGATCGCTCGCATTCGACGTCACAACGGCCATGCCGCAATATCGCAGGACACCCAGTTTGGCGCGAGGAAACAGCCAGAGACTATCAGCCGAAGATTCGACTTCATGCAATTCCACCCCAGGCGCTCGCTCCAAAAACAAACGAAGCCGAAAACCAGGAAGCCGACCGGAAAGAAGCGGAAAATCGGGATGCATTCCTTCAATGGAAACAACTTCATCTCCGCGGAAAAACCCGGTCAGACGTTGATCTTCGGGAGCTCGCAAAAAATAATGTGTATCCGTATCCGACGGAAACAACGGGTATTCATCCCACAGGCCACGTTCATCCACCGTCCCCATATACTGCCGCCGCAGGGGCCAGTGTGCGGGAACCGCCGTGAACCCCGCGGGACGAACCGGTTTATCGGGCCGCTCATAGGGCATACCGGGATAACTCATCTGTGGCACAGTCACCACGCCATCGGCATCCGAAATACGTCCCAGACCGAGAGGGTTGTCCGGAAAATCCGGTCCACCATAGGCAAGCGCCCATGTCAGTGGTGTGGAATCAAGTGTTTCAGGGTCATCAATGCCCGACCCGTCAAATCCACGTACCCCATACACTTCAAGACGCTTTTCCAAATCTCCGACACGCACAGCCGTTTCCATGGCGCGCATTCCCGGCTTGGGAAAACAGGCTCCGTATACAAAGAACTCTGCCGAGGGTTTGGGAAACCCTTCGTCGAAGATATCGTCGGAGATATTGTCGGCAATGCACTGCCAAATGTCGGGCTCGGACAAAAGCCCTTCTTTATGATCATCCAAAGGGAAACCGATGAACGCACACACAATACACCGGGTGCGCTCCAGATAGTCCACACGCTTATGGACAAGCGTGACGGTGTCAGGTTTGGTGATACGCATATCGACACCTTATCCGATCGTGATAAGACCGATATCGGCCTGAATGTCGACACTGCCATCACCGGCGAGAATCAATCGTCCGTTTGACGAAATCGTGGTACTGACATTGTTTTGCACCGTCGTACTCATGGGAGTAATTTTGACCGAACCCGTTCCGGGAACATTAGTCATTTCCGTTGTTGTTGCCCCTGCACTGATAATTGCAGTACCACTCAGCTCATACTTCATATCAGCCGGTGTCACCGTAATTTGGCTTGTCGGATATCCAAGTTTAGCCTCCGTATTACTTAATGCAATCGTCCCCATGGAGGGTTTAACCTTTGTCGTCGCACTGGTTGAGTCCATGGTAAACGTCACCGTATCAACAACGACAGGGCCAACGGCGAGTTTCAATTCCGCGCCGGGATTATTGGCGATATTGACTTTTCCCATTATGCCATCGTCATCAAGCTCGAAGCGCGACGTCGCAACCACTTGTAACGCTGGCACCGCTTTGGTCAGTTTGGATAACGCGCCACCAACGGCAATCGTACTCACCAGTAAATCAGCAATCCCCGTAGCATAACCAGAATACTCTGCTACCGTGTCCAACGTCGGTTCGGGTTTATCCAACCAGGTCACCATTTTCGAGGCCATGGATGTGCCAAATCCAAAAAGACTTATCGCCGCGACAATTTTGAGCCAGTTGTGCGTCGTTGTTTGCAGCGTTTTCACCATGGCCGATTGGCCACCGGCAATTACTTGTTTGTCCGCCAATGAGTTGTATTCTTTGGTCAAGACACAGAGCCCATCACGCTGCATTTCCAGTTTGCTGCCCCAACTCCAATCAATCGTGCTCGCAAGATTGTACGTGCTTTTGTACAAATTATACGCGGTATCAAACCCAAGAGTTGATGTCTTCGCGACCGTCCATGTTGTCCGTAAAATCGAAGAATCCGTTTGGGTGTAGCTGTTCAGGTCAAGAAACCCATCCGACCCGATACCGACTCCTGGCCCTGCCGGAGTTTCACCGAGAAAGATCGTTGATCCACTTTGTGGTGATGACAGCCCGACATATTGCTTTCCTTTGAGATCACTCATGGAAAGAATATTGCCGCCAGCCGTCTTGATGGCGCCAACAGGCTGATTCGTATCTTTGACAACATTCCCAAGTTCGGTATTGGGCACGGCCGAAAGAATCACGGGCCTATCAATGTCGTCGTCAACAAAATCAAGCAGGACTTCCGTTCCCTTAAGCA
The DNA here is from genome assembly GCF_000429305.1 of Desulfovibrio inopinatus DSM 10711. NCBI lineage: Bacteria > Pseudomonadati > Thermodesulfobacteriota > Desulfovibrionia > Desulfovibrionales > Desulfovibrionaceae > Desulfovibrio > Desulfovibrio inopinatus. Next base: position 213,356 of record NZ_AUBP01000002.1, on the reverse strand, counting down.
AAGGAAAGTGCATACCGTAATTCACACCGGCATAGGGCTGGGCCAATCGAATCCAGCACGATGCACGGCCCCCCGGCTTATCGGCTTCTTCGAATGGCAACCGCACTTTATAGCGCCCCAGTTCGTCGAGTTCAGCATATTGCCCACTTGAAGCCGCATCGACAAATGCCGTCAGAACTCCACGAAAGGCCGGCTTGGCTGTGGTACAATGGTCGCGATACTGAACATTTCCCGCAATGGCGGAAAACGTATTGCGATAGACGGATTTTCCAATCACCGCCGCATTCTCTCCCAACAAAGCATCTGCATCAGGCCGTGCGCCGAAGTGATTCACCGTGGTGACGAAATATTCGGTATCCCGCTCAGGTTGAAAATGTCCGCGCAGGCTGAACGTCATCCCGGCACGTAAGCACGAAGCAAATCCTTCGCCACGAAAATCGACTTCCCGACAAGAAAATGCCTGAGCCCGTATCCGGGCAAGGGCCGTGCCTTCGTCCTGTGTTTGGAATGAGTCGCCATAAATATAATGTGTGCCAGCACCATTTTCCGAAACCGGAGCAGGAGCTTCAAGTTGCACATGTGGAGTTCGATAATTGTAGTCTCGCAGGAGCACCTGTTCGGGAACAGCATTGTGTTGCGCTATGAACGCCGAAACGGTGGAGCCTCGATCATGGATATCTTCCAACCCGCTCGGAGGCTGATATCGCAATGGCTGGTCGCAACAGGGTTGGTGAAAGCTCCGGTCGTCCGTGATGACAACCACGTCGTTGCCGTAGCGTTGTTCAAAGTAATAATACATTCCCCGACGCTGCATCCAACGACATAAAAAATCAAAATGCGACTCATTGTACTGACAGACATACTCCATCACCGGGTATTCACCCGAAACCCGAAGTTCATATTGATGGATTTGCTGCTGCTTGAGAATGCTGCGGATGATTTCCGGCAGCGTTTTATCCAAAAAGACTTGGTTATTGCGTGTTTGTCGCAAGAAATCGAATGCAGGAACAAGTTCAGCACGATACACAAACAGCCCGGGGCGCGGATTGCCGACCAGACTGAAGGAACGCGTCAAACCATTATACACAGTCCTCCGGCTTGCCGGCCCGAATTCCAGACTGGCCCGCCGCGTCACCACCGGTGTACCTTCGGGAACAAGTTCGTGTGTCGTCAGGGTGATGGAGAATCGATACGGCTCACTGACGGCATCGCGGCCGTTATATTCAACGACAGCAAACCGTGATGGCTCAAAGCCTTCCAGTGAAAAAGCCGCTCTGGCTGATGCAGTATCGGACATGGACGACTCCCAGGTTGGAGTTGACGAGGACAGACCTGCCCGCATGATGCTGCACTATACAAAAAAAAGTCCGGATGAACAGCGCTATTTATGACGAAACCAATACAAATAAGAGCGACAGCGCAAGGATTGCGCATCATAAAAAAAGGCGGTTGGAGAAGATTGCTCTCCCCAACCGCCTTGAGACATGCTGTTTACTGTCAGCATCGCATGCCCTCGTATACTTTTATTCGATTATTCTCCCAATAGACCCCGTCCAAAATCCTTAGGTGGTGCGGCATGGGTATACACGGTGGTTTCGGCCGCAATGGCCTGGCGAATATGCTTGGGCTGATGAAGTACATGCAACAGACCGATGCTGTCCAACACGACCGGTTCCGGACGAAGTTGTCCCAACAGCGCATCGACGACGGATGCCTCAGGCCAGACTATAGGCTGCTGACTTCCCAAGGCAAACCCGATGGGTGCAGCCCAAGTCGGGACACTTGAAGCATAGTGTGTCGCATGCGGAAACACATGTTGAACCGTATTCACGATACGTGCATGGATGGAAAGCTCGGAGGGACCAAGGGTACCCGCCTGAATGACAAACACACCATTTTTCGACAACACGTTTTGACACAGCGCAAACGTCTCTTGTGTGAACAAATGGGCCGAGGGACCATCCTCGATAGGGTCGGAGAGATCGGAAATGACAATGTCAAACGCGATATCAGTCTGCTTGAGATAGTTAAAGGCGTCATCGACAACAAGATGAAACCGGGGATCGTCAAACGCTCCCTGATGCATTGGAGCCAAGTGCTCCCGACACGCCGCAACAACATCCCCGTCGATATCGACCATGACGACGGTTTCCATGCCGGGCCATTTCAAGGCTTCCCGCGCAGCACATCCGTCTCCCCCCCCCAAAATCAGCACAGACCGGGGGGCTTGATGCAAAAGGCAGGGAACATGGACAAGGGGTTCATGGTACAGCGCTTCATCAGCCTGTGAACACTGCCACTTCCCGTCAAGCACCAAGGCAAGACCATATACGCCGGTTTTGACGATCATCATATCCTGAAAGGCGGTCCGGCGGTGCGCCAAGATATCGGTAATGCCGTGCGTATACCCGTCGTAGGCGGTAAAGTATTCGGTCAACCAGAGATCAGCATCAAGAGGCATTTCCGGCACGTCCGGTCTCCATAGCGCGTTGTGGTGCATCCATCGGGGATGTCGCTTGACTCTGATTTTGACCACGGGGCACGACAAGCAACGTATGCTTTTTCGCCTGAAAGGACTTCACAAGAAATTTACAGGCTTTTTGCGGATTGGCCGTCTCACCACAGGTGAAAATATCAACGGCGGCATACCCTTGTTCGGGCCAGGTATGGATGGAAATATGTGATTCAGCGAGGAGTCCGAGCGCGGTAACGCCCTGTGGTTCAAACTTGTGGCTTGTCAGAGATAGTAAGGTGGACAAGGCCGTTTGGGATGCTTGCTCAATGGAGTCTTTAACGAAGGTTTCGTTATCGAGCAGTGTGAAAGGACATCCAGAAATTTCGAGGATACAATGGATTCCAGTCGGGCAGGTGTTCAATGTGCCGCCTCCCATAGAGAAGAAAAAGGGTTAATGTCGAGGTTCACCCCCTGGATCGAATACGCCGCCAAGCGGCGATCGAGAGTAAGGGTCGACGTCCATAAATTCTCCGAATTAAATGTTGGGGAAAACGTAACGGTTATCTGAGTAAACTTTTCTCTGTCAAGGAAAAAGGCTTTCGCAGACAAACTCGTCAGAAGCCACCCGCAGCTACTTCATGAATATAACAAAAAGTATTCTCACGATTTGAAAAAATTGAGTCTATTATACAGTCGCCGAATACATCTCCTCGGCGACTGTATATATGCAAAGACAGCTCGCAACCATTTTACCGCGGCAGCAGCTTCAACAACGCGCCGATGATCGCCCAGCGTTTGGTGATGTAGGCGCGTTTTGCTTTGCGATGTATGGCGTGATAAATTTGTTCAGCGGCCTTTTCCGGCTGAGCAACCCAGAAAGGCTTCTCGGCCTGCATCATGGCCGTATCGACAAAGCCCGGAATGATTTCTGTCACGGTGATGGGAAGTTTGCGATCCTTGACCAAAGCGCGCAGCCCATCAAGATAGAAAGATTCAAAGGCCTTACTTGCACTATAGGCCGCACCTGCGCCCGAACTGCGGAGCGATGCCACGGACGTGATTCCGACGAGATGGCCGCTGTGTTGATGCATAAAATACCGCGAACCATGTTGGGCCAAGGCGGCAAACCCCGTGACGTTGACGGCAATGGTGTCGTGATCCGGCTCCCAAACCGCTTCGGTATTGAGATGTCCCGTTCCAGCGCACAGAACGAGCAGATCCATCCCACCAAGATCACGAATAATATCATCCATGGTCGTCATCGCTTCGTGAGGATGTGTCACATCAAGTTGACGAACAACGTGACCCTGCCCCAACTCATGAACGATCTGTTTCAACTTATCCACACGCCGCGCCGCCAACCCCAATTGCCAACCGGCGTGAGACAAACGTCGTGCCAACGCTTCGCCGATACCTGACGAGGCTCCAATAATGACAGCCCGTAATGGCCTTTGCTCCACGACACCATCCTCCATATTTTTTACTCGCCGTGCGATTCCATCCACCATATATTGAAGACGACAATGCACATACGTTCTTGACGACGTTCGTCGAATTTCATGAAGTCGACACCATATTGATCGTATGCTTCTCGTATCACTCCAAAAAAGAGGATGCCATGGCCACCATCACTTTATTTCCTGGACGCTATGTCCAAGGAGGCGGAGCAGTAACCCGGCTCGGAGAAGAATTATCCCGCTTCGGAAAACGTCATTTTATCATCTCGTCGCCCCATCCTCTGGAGCACCTTCTTCCTCCTGTGCTCCCCTCGATTGAAGCGGTTGGAGCTGTCCGTGTGGAACGATTCAACAGGCAATGCACGGATGCGGAAATCGCCCGCCTGTTGGGACTCGTCCAAGAATTCGGTGCGGACACCATCACAGCTGTTGGCGGAGGGAAGACACTGGATACTGCCAAAGCCGTAGCGAGCCAAGCCAAAATTCCCTGCGCCATGGTTCCTACTATTGCATCGACCGACGCGCCCTGTAGTTCCGTATGTGTCGTATATTCAGAGGAAGGGGTATTCCAACGAGCGGACATTCTTCCAACCAACCCCAACCTTGTCATCGTGGACACCAATGTCATTGTTCAGGCTCCCGCTCGGTTTCTCGTCGCAGGCATGGGTGATGCGCTGGCGACATGGTTCGAAGCCGAATCATGCCGCATTCGTCGAGGACGTAATATCGCCGGAAGCGTGGGGTCCATGACGGCGTATGCTCTGGCGAAGCTGTGCTATGAAACCGTCCGCGACTACGGCCTTTCCGCACTCACGGCCTGCGAAGCGGGCGTGGTGACACCCGCTCTGGAACGCATTGTAGAAGCCAACACGCTTTTAAGCGGACTCGGTTTTGAAAGCGGAGGACTTGCCGCGGCACACTCCATTCATAATGGCCTGACCGTACTGCCCGCCGTTCAACATTTGTATCACGGCGAGAAAGTGGCGTTTGGAGTGCTGGCGTCTCTTTTCTTGACGGATCAACCCATGCACAGAATTGATGAAGTCTATACCCTCTGCGCATCATTAGGCCTGCCGACCACCTTGAGCGATTTAGGTCTTGAAGGTGTCAGTGACGAAGAGCTCCTGTGTGTCGCTGAAAAAGCATGTGCCGAAGAGGAAAGTATTCATAACGAGCCTGTTGAAATCACGCCGCATCGCATTCTTTCTGTTCTCAAAGCAGCTGATGCCGAAGGAAGACGACGGATGGCATAGGCAACGCAAAGTAAATATCCAGGAAACAATTGGATACGCAATACAACAGAGTATTATCTCATTGTAAAAATGGGACGCCGCACGGAATGCGACGTCCCATTGATTTGTTAATCAGCACCCAAAATCGTCATTAATCTGTAACAACCATGACACTGGTCGCTTTCACCATTGCTTTAACTTCAGAGCCTTCTTTCAATCCCATCTTTTCAACAGATTCCTTCGTGATAACGGAAACGATATCAACACCAGGACCAGCTTCAATCACCACTTCAGCATTGACCATACCAATGTTAATGGCCTTGACGGTTCCGGGGATAAGATTGCGTGCACTGACTTTCATACAAAATCTCCTTTTCAATAATAAAGGTTCAAGATAGTCAGACCTATACCACGCGATCTCACTGTTTCATAGTATCTATTTTGAATTATTTAACTTGTCATTAAAAAAATCATACGAGTGACAGATATAATATAAAATATAAAATTGAACTGAATATCTGTGCATACTCCTATTCATTCATTGCTCTCACAATACAAATCACCGTATAACAGAGTTTAATAAACAGAGACAAGTCTTTTTTAATACGATATACATTGTCTCTACTGAAACTTTACCTGATAATACCACGGTTGAACCCTTCCGCTTATTCTTATAACATTCATACTACAGAATGCATAAACATATATTGAACCAGGATCGTCTAGATAATTGGTCAGGCATCTCTAAAATATCAGAGGAAAGGCGCATATTCGTTTTATTAAGCCATATTGTGCCGCGTTCCAGGGAGATGCAGTTTGCAACACTACTCTCAGTATGAATCCTTTCGAAGGACGCCTCCTCGATAAAGCTTCCTGCATCATTGATGCGCGAAGAGGTATTAGGACCCTGTGGATAAAACGTCTTTTCACGCACTTCAGTTCATAAAGAAACAACGATGCCGCACGGCTGTTATGAGATAAATTCTCAGACATACCCGACGTCCCTTTTTTCTAGCCGGATTGACGAAATATATTGCTACACAGACCGAGAGGATGAAATCATTGAGCTGTCTGAAGGCGCTGTATGGCTGGCTTACGCTTCCTCCCCCGCCAAATCACTCCACATAGCACTTCACGAACAGAACACCCAACTATGCTTCTTGAACGAAGCGGCTTCCTCTCTCGTCACACTCGCTCTCAAATTCATATCACGGCGACCCAATGACTTCATAATTCACATTAAAATTCTATACTAAACTCGTTGTGTATTTATATTAAAAATACAAAATATAAAAATCAATAGATAAATCCTATAGCAAATCATAATAAGCAAGGTGGGCTCATGCAATATGCATAAGCCCACCTTGCTAAAATTAATCTGTAATGAACAGACTAGTCGGTCACGAGCATGACGCTGGTCGCTTTGACCATCGCTTTTACTTTCGCGCCTTCTTTAATGCCCATTCTTTCAACAGAGTCTTTGGTGATGACGGAAACAACTTCAACACCAGGAGCGGCTTCAATAACGACTTCAGCGTTAACCATTCCGATGCTGACTTTCTTTACGGTACCAGGAATAAGATTGCGTGCGCTTACGTTCATGAGATTTCTCCTTTGAGGTTTGTGTGTTGCGAGATGTCACTACTTAACAAAGCCATATTTTTATGACAAGTGCTTTTCGTATATTTTTGACTTGTCCCCTAAAAGACAATTCATTTATTATTTTTCAAGTGAAATTTACACTGATTAAGAGATCAAAAAGAAACAATGGATGTTATCTTTCGTTGATATAGATCAGAATAAATCCAAATACGGAACGAGGCGACACTAAGAAGCGATGAGATGGATGAAAGGAAAGAGGAATGAAGATGAGAACAAGACGATCTAGAGAATACAACAAACAAAAAAAACAATACACCTCATACACTGCATGAGGTATACAGAATCTTTATTTATCGTATGGTGACCACTCCAGACAGAGTGAAAAAACATCAGTCCATAATTTTCACATGAACTCCTTGGGTTCTTATGCTCAATATGACACGATTGCAAGCGCTCTCGTGATAATTCACGAAAAACTTTTTAATCGTGACTCCAAATAATCAATTTTACGTTTTCTTTCTCCACGAAGCGATTTCGGACGGAACCTCGCATTCTGCCATCCTCTGGCACGACGTCCCTCCTTTTTCCTTCTTTATTCTTTGCGTGCATCCTTCGTCCCCAGCGTGCTTTCGATATCTCTTCAAAGACCGGTCAGGAGACATCCACCTACTTCGAGCACTCGATTCCTTCCATATCCTTCTGAAGACTTTTCGATAACAAAATGGATAGAAAAAAAGCATTTGATGAGCTCCAGCGATATGCACTACCGAAAGCTACCAAATTAACACTTCAATTTTATTTACTATTTTTAATGCTCAGCCAACGATTTCTTCCACGTGTGGAAATATTTTCAAAAAGAAGCATATTAATTTTTATTTTTACTTGAGAATTATTCTTACTAGACATAGAGTGCTTCCATTGTCGCACCCAGAAAACATCGATCAACAATTTCTATACAAAAAATCAGCATTAACTATGGACGAAAAGTTTCATCAACTGGTATGTGAAAAGAAGCGTGGTATGCCCCAAAGGCAGTAACACGGGCAGGTTCGACTACGCTGTACACTGCAAAGGAGGAATCCGATGTATTTCAAACAGATCCAAGTCTCAGGACTTGGCTGCCTGTCGTATGTACTCGGCTGCCCACAAGCGGGCTCCATGATCGTCGTGGACCCGAAACGCGATATCCAAGACTATCTCGACATCTCGCGTGACGAAGGCATGCGCATCACCTATATTATTGATACCCACGTCCATGCTGACCATGTGTCCGGAGCGCATGAGTTGGCAAACCGGACGGGTGCAGCAATCTGCATGCATCCGCAGTCGCCGGTGGACTTCGCATTCACGCCCCTGCCCGAGGGGCATATTCTCGAAGCCGGCAATGCCCGACTCAAGGTGTTGCATACTCCGGGTCACACTCCTCACGCCATCTCGTTGCTTGTCTCGGACTTGGCACGTGCGGAAGAGCCCTGGTTGATTCTAACGGGCGACTTGCTGTTTGTGGGTGATATCGGGCGTCCTGACTTGGCCGGGAAAGAGGTGCTGGAGGAGCAGGTCAAGAACCTGTACAGTTCTCTGTTCGACAAATTGGGATCGCTTCCCGACTATTTGGAAGTCTATCCGGCACACGGCGCCGGTTCATTGTGCGGGAAAGGCATGAGCCCCAAGACCAATACGTCTTTGGGCTACGAACGGCGACACAACCCGCGACTGCAATACAATTCGTTTCAAGCCTTTGCGCTGGCCACCGGCAATGATTTTCCGGTACGCCCCAAAAGCTTCACGCATATCATTTCCACCAATAAACACGGCGCGCCGCTCCTCGACCGTTGTCCGTTGGAACGCGCCCTGTCTGTGACCGATTTCGAAGCCGCCATGGAGCGCGGTGCCGTGATCATCGACGCCCGAGATGGGGCTGCCTTCGGTGGCGCCCATATTCCCGGAGCCCTCAACATCGGCTTTGAAAAACAACTCGCCAATTGGGTCGGCATGGTTGTCCCACCCGACGCCGACATTCTGCTCGTCGTGCATGATCGACCAGACTACGATGCCATGCGCACCGAGCTGCACCGCATCGGCTATGACAATATTCTGGGATATCTGTCCGGCGGCATGCAGGCGTGGATCTATTCCGGACGCACTGTTGACCGTCTGGAACAAGTCGGCGTGACCGAACTCTCCCAACGCGCCACCGACAAGACCTTGCCGATATTGCTTGATGTGCGCACCGATCCCGAATGGAACAACGGTTTCATTGCCGAAGCCCAGCACCTTCCATTCACCGAAATACTGGACAATTGCTGCTCACTGCCCACGGAGGAAGAAATTGTTGTCTACTGTGGGTCCGGTTACCGGTCCAACATGGCCGGTTCATTCATGAAACGACACGGATACACCAATGTGAAATCCCTGGCCGGCGGCATTCTTGCGTGGGGCCGGGCTGGCTGTCCTACCGTCAACCACAACTAACCACAGGAAAATGAAGGAGACAAATATGGAATCCGGTATCCCCTTGCTTGGCGCAAAGTTCCCGAAAATGGAAGTCACGACCACACATGGCACCATGAAACTGCCCAAAGACATGGAAGGAAAATGGTTTTTGCTGTTCTCGCATCCGGCCGATTTCACCCCGGTATGCACCACGGAGTTTGTTGCCTTTCAAAAACGGTTCAATGATTTCAAGGAACTCGGATGCGAACTCATCGGCCTGTCCATCGACCAGGTTTTTTCCCACATTAAATGGGTCGAGTGGATTAAAGACAACCTGGGTGAAGAAATCCAATTCCCGATCATTGCCGACGACATGGGACAAGTTGCGGCCAAACTGGGCATGGTCCATCCGGGCAAAGGCACCAACACCGTCCGCGCTGTGTTCATCGTGGACCCTGAAGGCATTCTGCGCATCATGTTCTACTACCCGCAAGAACTCGGCCGCAATATCGATGAATTGCTGCGCGCCGTGAAAGGCATGCAGACCTCCGATGCCAACGGCGTCGCCATCCCGGCCGGCTGGCCCAACAACGAGCTCATCGGTGACTCGGTCATCATCCCGCCCGCCAAAGACGTCACCGTCGCCAAAGAACGCACCGGCACCACCGATTGCTTCGATTGGTGGTTCTGCCACAAAAAACTGTAGATATCTCCCCCATCCCTCCATCGAAAACGGCTCAGGACGATTGTCTTGGGCCGTTTTCTGTGGAGGCCAAAACAAACCACGGCAAACACTCTTGCCCTCACGTCATTATACATCGTTTTCCCGCCATACGACCTTGTGTTTTCATATTTTTCGATGAATTATACGGCATTTATTATTTGAGACACCATGGAGCCGCCATGCCCATTGAACTTCGTATACGTGAACAGAATCTGAGCACCCTTGTTGGAAATGAAGTGTATGGCTCACGCGATATCGATGACAAAGCCGTCCACGATTTGAACGATTTTGCGTCACGGTATGACGGGATTGTGGAACGAAGGCCCAAGCAGGCCAAGGCCGATCTGTTGACACTGGGTTGCGAGCTGTATGCATGGATCGCCGCGAATGCGCCGGGGTTGTCACGTGCCCTGGATGAATGCTCTCCAGCGTTGCTGGAAATCATCTGTACCAGTCGGAAGCCCAACGCGACCGAGGCCGCCATACTTGACGCCCCCTGGGAACTTCTCGCCGATGAAGACGGCTTTTTCGCGTACGATCTGACACGGCGTTTTACGCCTGTACGTCGCATACAAGAAGCGAAAAAACCACCCACCTTGGACACATTCCGCCTCGGTGTCGTGTTCATGGCAGCGTCTCCACGTAACGAAATATTACTCGATTACGAGGCCGAGGAAGCCGCGATTCTGCAGGCCGTGGGCGAAACGCATATTGATCTCGTGGTGGAGGAGACCGGCGAACTCAACGAACTGGCCCATACCTTGGCCGGGCTCGATCCCATGACCGTGCTGCATGTGTCCTGTCATGGTACGAATAAACCAACGCCCTGTCTTGCTCTGGAAAACGAAACCGGCGACTGCGTGTTGACCACAGCATCCGATCTCGTCATGAAACTTCCCACGGCTGCCGGGCGCACCCCGCGTTTTCTCTTTGTTTCAGCGTGCAAAACAAGTCTGCCGGGACACATGGAAACAGGGCCGGCGCAATCCTTGGCCGCGGCCATGGCCCGATCCGGTTTACCGGCCGTGCTCGGCTGGAACGGGTCGGTTGGCGATCAGTCGGCGACGTTGTTTGCCAAAGAACTCTATGCGAGTCTGGCAGATCGCCAGCCATTGGAAGATGCCGTCTGTCATGCTCGCTTCCGCCTGCTTGAAAACACGGAACTGCAATATAACGACTGGCACATGGCCCGGCTCTGGTTGGGAGCACAAGGCGGCGGGCCGCTTATTGGCGGCACCACGGAGCGTTCATTGGTCCCGGCCACGCATGGCCATAAGGAATTTCTCGGCAAGAAGGCAGACATCCCCGTCGCCAGTCATGAAATGTTCGTCGGCCGACGGCGTGAACTTAAAGAGGGCTTGCGTGTATTGGCCGGCAATGAGTGCGCCGGCCTACTCCTGATGGGCATGGGACGACTGGGAAAATCGAGCTTGGCGGCCCGGTTGGCCACCCGTCGACCGGACATGGCGCTGGCCGTTGTCTACGGAAAGTTCAACGGAGCAATTGCCATTCTGGACGCTCTCGCTGAAGCCTTACAAGGCAATGCCGACGCCCAAGACATCATCTCGTCGAGCCGCGCCGAATTGATCCGCCATCCGGAATCGCTGGAACGCGTGCTGCAACGGCTCGTGTGTGAAAAACAGGCCCCATGCAGGCAACAGACGCCCGTCCTGCTGGTGATTGACGACCTCGAACAAATTTTGCGTCCACCGACCGATCACACCAGTCCGTATCACGTCCACGAATCGTATGCGCCAATTCTTCACGCGCTTGTGAAGACCTTTGATCCACGGCAAACCAAAAGCCGTCTGCTGTTCACAAGCCGCTACGCTTTCCGTCTCGATGGTATGGAACATCGCCTCCATACCATCCAACTTGCTGCCTTCAAGGAAGAAGAACAGCACAAATTGTTGTTGCGCCAACGCCAAGTTGCCGATGGAACCAAACGCACGGACACAGCGCGAGAACCGTTGGTGCAGCGTGCGCTGAAAGTCTCGCAGGGGAACCCCGGCTTGCAAGATATGATCGTCGGCAAATTCGCGCTCCAAACCGACGTGCCCGAAGAGCGAGTCGAACAGGTGCTCAACGAGATGGAAGCCTACCTCCAGGGAGGCAACCTGCCGACTGAGGAAACGACACGCGCCTTTTTGGAAAACCTCGCCCTGGATACTCTGCTCGATCTGGCTGGCGACGCTGGCCGGGATCTCTTACGCGCGGTCAATTGCGTCGAACTCCCCATTCCGGAGTCCATCGTACAACGCCTCGCCGACACCATGGGCGGCAACATCACCCATTTGCGCGGCCTGGGCCTGCTGGAACCCTCTGAAGACCTTGTCCAGCCGACTCACACCGCCCTCGCCGTCAATGCCCTCGCGGCGGCTCGTCTCAAACAGGTCACGGAAACCGAAGCTCAAGCCATCATCCCGTTGATTTTGGAACCTCTATATACAGCCTGGGGTGGCGATTATCATCGGAAGAAAGCCTCATTAACAGACATTGAACTCTTCCGTCTCGCGCTTGTCGTCGAACACGGTCGGATTGCGGCAACCTGTGGTGAATATGCTGTCGAGGCTCTGGTCTCCCACATTGGCAATGGAGACGCTGCAACGATGGGAAAGGTAGCATTGAAATTATGTACTCAACAGAACATTAGTCCACCTCCCAAATTGCTGATCTATACCGCACGGGCTTGTTTTGCAGCAGGAAAGCCAGAGGAAGCCAAAGCCATTTTGCTAACATTGGAAGCACAGTTGGAACGAATGAAAAAGAATGGCGAAGCGGTGGAAGACCTCACCAGACTCAGCCTCTTCTTGGATCTAGGGAGAATCTTCCAACGGCAGGGAGCTTTGGAGGAAGCTAAAACTCAATTTCAGCACATGAAAGAACATGCTGTTGCCACGGAGTTGGAACGTGAACAGGCCATTGCTGCCGGAGAAATAGCCGACATTCTCCGAACACTAGGACAGCTCGACGAAGCCTTAGAAATACGCCTGACGGAAGAGCTCCCGGTCTATGACAAGCTCGGCGACGTGCGTTCACTGGCCGTCACCCAGGGGCAGATCGCCGACATTCTCCAAGCTCGAGGACAGCTCGACGAGGCCTTGGAAATACGACAGGAACTTCAGCTCCCGGTCTATGAGAAGCTCGGCGACGTGCGTTCGCTGGCCCTCACCCAGGGGAAGATCGCCGACATCTTGTTCGCACGAGGACAGCTCGACCAGGCCCTGGAAATACGAATGGAGCAAGAGCTTCCAGTCTATATGAAACTCGATGATAAGAACAGTATTGCCTCTACGTTGTGGGACATTGCTCAAATTGAAATGACTCACGGCAAAATGGAAGACGCCGCACCGAAAATAGCGGAAGCCTATGCTCTTTTCAGTGCAATGGGACGGTTAGAAGGCATCGCCGTTATTGGACAATTTTTTGGCCAATTGCTTATCGTTTCAGGACATCATGACGAAGGCCTTGACGTGCTCCAACGGAGTGTTGACGGATTTCGACAACTTAGCCGGGAAGCGGATGCGCAAGAAGTGGAATCCAACATGAAACAGGCACGAGAATATATCACCACCCACCCCAAGGAAAATTAACATGCGTATGCTGGAATTTACGGTCTCAGGCTCCCATGTTGAAGAGACTGCTCGTGCGTTGGCAGCCCTCTTGGCGGAAAGGTAACCCGGATGCATTGCTTGAGATGCTAAATACGGCGCTCAAGATGGAAAATACCATGGCGCTCTTCGATGCAACCTCAAAGCAAGAACTTGCCACTAAACACGATGTACGCGAACTTGAATTGCGCATTGCCGCTGAGCTTGCGAAGATGAAAAACGACCTGACCGTTCGCATGGGGGCGTTACTTGCTGCGACTGTGACCATTATCGCCGCGTTGAAACTCTTTTCATAGCATTCCCACGCATTTCGTACGGCACCACTCTGCAATGGTGTTCTGGCAACTATTCAATTTCTCTCCATCATCCCCCCTTCCACCACAGCACTACCCAAACTCCACGATATCCCATAGAGTCATGACCATCCGTGGCGTATCATGCACCGCATGAGGCCGCACGTTTTCATCCACGACGTGGTGTTATGACTGCCAACAACGATTTCACCATCATGGTCAAGCCGGTTGGGCCGGACTGTAATTTGAGCTGTTCTTATTGCTTTTACCGCTCAAAAGCTTCCCTCTTTTCTGATCCACATCCCCGCATGGATATGCGTCTTCTTGAGCGCTTTATCATCGCCTATTTCGAGCAGCATCCCGGGCCGGTGGTGCCGTTTACCTGGCAGGGCGGGGAGCCGTTACTTGCCGGGCTGGAGTTTTTTGAACACATCCAACGGTTGCAGCGTCGTCATGCACCGGAAGGAAAAACGGCCTTCAACGCCGTGCAGACCAACGCCACCCTGCTCAATCGTGATGTTGCCCGATTCTTTGCCCGAAACGGCTGGTTGGTCGGCATCAGCCTCGACGGACCGGCGGCATGTCATGACGTCTATCGTCGCCGTGCCGGACGGCCGACGCATGGCCAGGTGATGAGCGGACTCGCCAATCTGCGGAAATATCGTGTCGAATACAATATTCTGTGTGCGGTCCATGCCGCCAATCAGGACCAGCCCGAAGCGGTGTATCGATTTTTGCGCGACGAGGCCGGAGCAAATTTTATCCAATTCATTCCCATCGTTGCCTGTGGCCAGGGAGAGCCGAGCCCGGCCCGTGTCGAGCCGGCCGCCTTCGGTCGTTTTCTGTCGAGCGTGTGGGACATGTGGCGACAGACAGACGTTGGTCGGGTGTTTGTCGGACATTTCGACGCGGCCTTGGCCGCGCATCTCGGCCAACCCGGCAGCCTGTGCGCCATGGCCCAGGATTGCGGCCGGGCGCTGGTTTTGGAACATGACGGCAGCCTGTACACCTGCGACCACTTTGTCGATGCCGAGCATTGCCTCGGCAATATAGAAAACCAGTCGCTTGCCGATCTCCTGGCGAGTCCAACCTTGAGCGAATTCGGAAGATGCAAATCCGGGGCACTGCCGGAAGCCTGTCAGGCCTGTGCGCTCCGCTTCGCTTGTGGGGGCGGATGCCCCAAAGATCGATTTTCCCCTTCGCCGGGCACGCCGATTGCACAATATTTGTGTCCGGGACTTACCGCGTTTCTGACGCATGCCGACCCGGACCTCGCCGACATGGCCGCGGTTATCCGCCAACAACCCGCCTTTCGGCGTGCGACGACATGAACCGATGCAAGGAGATGCACCCATGGCAGACACGAAAAAAACCACCGTCACGCGTCGCGAATTTCTCAAAGAGTCCGCACAAGCGCTCACCGTGGGTGTTGTGGCGTCGGCCATCCCCGGATTTTCGTCATTAACCGGCGGCACGTCTCCGGCCGAAGCGGCGACACTCCCGGCCAAACCCAATATCCTCATTTGCATCAGCGACCAGGAACGATACCCCCGCGACTGGCCTGACGGCTGGGCCGATGCCAATCTCACCAAGGCGCGTCAACGGCTACTGAGCAACGGCATGGATTTTTCTCGCGCGTTCTGCAACGCATCCATGTGTTCACCCAGCCGCGGGAGTCTGTTCACCGGACTCTATCCGGCGCAACACGGCGTCACCCTCACGCTGACCGAAGGCGGTCCGCTGTCTCCGTCTGAAACCACGCTGTCTCCGGACCTACGTAACCTGGCCAAGTTGCTTGGCGAGTCCGGGTATGACGTGCAGCTCCGCGGGAAATGGCATCTCTCCAAAAGCGACGAGGGAAGTACGCCCACGGCTGACGATCTTGCGGAATTCGGATTCAACGGTTGGGTGCCCACCAATGTCGGCGAAGCGCTCGACGTGAACACCTTGGCTGGCGGCTGTCCCGATATGGACGAACCCACCGTGGACCAGGCTATCAGTTATCTCCAGACGCAAACACCGGAAGCCACCCAAACCAAACCGTTCTGTTTGGTCGTTTCGCTGGCCAATCCGCATGATATTCTGGCCTATCCCAAACTCTGGGACGCCGAGTCGTGTGAAGACAAGTGCTACAAGAATACGGCCGATCTGAGCATGGGAATCCCCCTCCCCGATTCGCTCGACACGGACGACTTATCTCGTAAACCGCAGGTGCAAACCCAGGCCAAACAACTGTATGCCGCCGGTCTGGAACCATTGGCGACAACGCCCAAACAACTCAATTACGTCAATTTCTACGCCTATTTGCAAACCATCATCGATGACCAGTTCAACACCGTGCTGCAAGCCCTCGAAGACCAGGGACTCACCGAATCCACCGTCATCGTCCGCACGGCCGACCACGGCGAAATGGGACTGGCGCACAATGGATTGCGTCAGAAAATGTTCAACGTCTATGAACAATGCATCAATATTCCGCTGATCTTTTCCAATCCGCTCCTGTTTCCGGAACCGCGCCAGACCACGGCCTATGCCGGACTGGTCGACCTGGTGCCGACCGTGGCCAGTCTGTGCGGCGTGCCGAGCTGGAAATGGTCGTATCTCCCGGGCAATGATCTCACCCCGGTTCTTCGGGGCACAACATCGCAGCTTCAGGATACGATTCTGTTCACGTTTGACGATGAATACGCCGGGCAAAGTTCCGTCCCGCCCTACATTACCGAGCCGTGTCATATCCGTTGTATCATCCACAAGGATGCTGACGGAGAATGGAAATACGCCCGCTATTACGATCCCGCGGCCGCAGTGGATGAAGAATACGAAATGTACTGTCTGCGTGATGGAAACGGCGTTGATGTCGATCCCGAAGAGTTGGACAACCTCGCCAATCCGGCCAGCACCAATTATGTAGCATATACTGCCAAACGCGAAGAACTCGCCCAACTGCTCGCCACCACCGAAGCCGAGCGCCTTGCCCCCAGAATCCCACCCGGCCCACCGTTGCCATACCTCAATGTACTCTTGTTCGATGAATAGGACGACGATCATCCCGCCCGCATGAGACCATGCGGGCGGGGCAATATGAAAAAATCCCCCCACCGCACATACACCAACCTGGACGACATGAGGTCTCACACCGTATAGTGCGCAGGACTCTTTCGGTGACATCGTCTCAACGAAGTCATCGGAACACATCGCTTTCTTTTCCAAAACCATGGAGCCGTTGTCCAAGCCACCATGTCACCTTCTGTCAAAGCGCACACAAACCTCATCAGGACATACCATGATGCACAATAGTATTCTCAACACCGACAGCTATAAAACATCACATTTCAATCAATATCCCCCGAATACGGTCAATATGAATAGTTATATTGAAAGCCGTGGCGGGAAGTGGGCGCAAACGGTCTTCTTTGGCTTGCAGATGTTCCTGAAAGAATACCTCTGCACCCCGCTCAGCGCAGAGCATATTGCCGAAGCAGAAACCATGCTCAAGGCGCACGGTGTTCCATTTCATGCCGCCGGTTGGAAGCATATTCTTGACCACCATGGCGGTTTCTTACCCGTGGTGATTGAAGCCATCCCCGAAGGCACGGTCATCGATGTCAAAAATTGTCTGGTCCAGATTCGCGCGACCGACCCCGCCTGCTTTTGGTTGCCGAGTTATCTGGAAACCGCACTGTTACGTGGTGTCTGGTATCCGACCACCGTCTGTACCTTGAGCCATGAAATCAAGAAGCTGATCTTCACCTACCTTGAACGCACTGCCGACGATCCCGCCGCTGAAATTGATTTCAAACTGCACGATTTCGGCTCCCGCGGCGCATCGAGCTATGAGAGCGCAGCCCTGGGCGGTGTTGCCCATCTCGTCAATTTCAAAGGAACCGATACCGTCATCGGGCTGGCCGCAGCAAAACAGTATTACCACTGCGATATGGCCGGATTTTCCATTCCGGCGATGGAACATTCCACGGTGACGAGCTGGGAAAGTGAAGTCAGCGCCTATGAAAATATGGTCGAAACCTATGGCGCGCCGAATGCGTTGTATGCCTGTGTCTCGGACAGCTACGATATTTATACGGCGATTGAATACATTTGGCCGCGATTGAATGAAAAGGTTCTGGCCAAGGGAGGAACGGTCGTCATCCGCCTCGATAGCGGCGATCCCGTCACCATGGTTCGCGATTCCCTGGAAACGCTCATGCAGAAATTCGGCTTCACCACCAATTCCAAGGGATTTCGTGTTCTTCCGCAACATATTCGCGTGTTGCAAGGCGATGGCGTCAATGAGGAATCGATTGAACAGATTCTGAGCGCCCTCCACGATGCGGAAATTTCCGCCTCCAACCTTGCCTTCGGCATGGGCGGGGCACTTTTACAGAAAATGAATCGCGATACGTTGAAGTTCGCCATGAAGTGCAGTGCCATCCAAGTCAACGACAATGGCCATACCTATTGGCGCGACGTATTCAAGAATCCTATTTCCGACCCCGGAAAAATCAGCAAACGCGGCATCCTGGCCGTGAATGCGTACGACGGCACCCATTACACCATGAAAACGTCGCCCGAATTCAACGAAACCAATTGCCTGCGTCCCGTTTTCCAAAACGGCGAATTACTCGTGGATGATGACTTTGCAACGATTCGAGAGCGGGTACAAAACACCATCGCGTCATAATAGCTCGACGACATCGCTTTCTCACATGGCGAGCATCGTCTTCGTCGCGCTGCACGAACGCGATGCTTGCCAATCTCTCTCCTCCTGAAATTATCATTGGTATCCTGAAAATACCGAACTGTTCGAATATGAGACAAAAGCATGAGACGGGGAAACACTTCCGACTCCTGCGGTCTCTCTCTTGCCACTGAAAAATGCGGCTTCTTCGAGCCGTCTCGTGGTTCACAGCAGCCTCGTTGAGAACGCAATATCGCTCACAGAAGGTCCGGCCCTCCCATATTGGGCATGTTCTCAAGCCACACGACACCAGACTTCGTCTCGGCATCGCTCTTATACAGAGCAATGAAGTATACAATTCCGGGCACAGACTTTGCAAAATGGACAGTACGCAACGGAGTCATTGTCAGCGCAGAATATTATGATGGATGGTTCTACCGTACTCTGAATTTTCCTCATACGCATCCAATGTCTTGGATAATGAGAAGCATGGGGAGCTTCTTTTGCGTGGAGAGAAAGATCTGTACACAAATGAAAAACCAACCATGTGTAATGATTTATCTCTTATTGTCATGTTTCAAGAGAAAAAATGTTTTTGTTACATAGATCGCAATCAAACATCGAGCAGTAAAGAATGTTTCGCCTCGAGCGCCTGAACACAATGCATCATACTTCTGATGTATTTTTATTTATTACACTGTTTGTTGGCAATAGAAGGCATAACACAATTCAACGGGGGACTGCTTACATGGAAAGAACAGTAGAATCGTCGGCGGATGCTGTGGAAACCAAAAAACCTTTCGGACTGGAACTCAGTCCTGTTGCGTTTTCGGTCATGAGTTTTCTTGTTATCCAGGTCGTCAGTTATATGGTCTGGCTCTTGTTTGTTGATCCAGTGCGTGGTGTCTGGAAATTTTATCCGCAGCCGTTTGGCGCATATTTATTCTGGGGAATCCTCGTCCTGGTGTTTCTGGGTTTCAACCTCGGCATGTTTGGACTCAGCAAGTATGATCAGCCCATGCGGGGCTTGATTGCAACCGCAATCACGCTTCTTATCGCATTCGCCATCACAGCGCTCATGATTTTCGGATATGGCACCATGGACCCCGCATTCACCGCCACGGAAGGGGTGGGCTATGGTGCAGTGGGACTCATCGTGCTCATTGGATTCTATGGATTCGGTGTGTTGCCCACCAATATGGGGGGCTGGCCCTGGACCGATGTCGGACTTGAACAGCCTTTGGCAGGCATTGCACAAATTTTTGTCGGATTCTTTTTGACATGTATTGGCTACGTTTTGCTTATCTATCCGAGCGTTGCGAGCTGGACGAGCCCTGAAAAGGTGCTGATGCCACTGCCGACGGCAATCGGCTGGTTTTACTCCGTGATTGTGTCCTGGTTGACGACGGCACAGGTTCTCGACCACTGGCCTTGGACGAGTTTTGGCTCGCGAGCAAAGACGGCTATCGGTGCATTTATCGGCAACTTTATTCTTGGCACAGTCATTTACTTCGTCTTCTTGGCGTTATTGAAAAACGTTTTGATTCCTGCCGAAGCCGTGGAAAAAATTGGTGCAGCCATTACACTGTGGCCGGCACAGTTGGGCGTCTGGATCGTGTTCTGGATGATCTTTTGGCCGCTTGCCGTCGGCAATGTGCCCAATGCCCTGAGCCCTGCTGCGAATCGATTCGTGCGCCTCGCGATCACATGGAGTCTCGGCATTCTCTCATTCGTTGTCTATATGCGATGGTTTGCCATGGATGTTCTCAACGAAGCGTCCATTGTTCCCGGTTTTGGCGGCGATCCTTTGACGTGGGTTGACTTGTTAAACTTTGTCATGCTGGTCTATATCTTGTATTTCGGAAGCTATGGACTCGTAAAAAAGCAGGAATAACCATACAGATTTCGACAGAATCATTGTAAGCCCCAACCATCTGCCCTGTCTTCTCGTCATGCCCGGATACCCCGCGAGAAGACCAACACAAGCGACCACTGCATAACAGTGGTCGCTTCTCTCTTTTTTTCGCTCTGTGCGTTGCTAAATCGATTTCAATGTATGACTTTTTTCAACAAAAACACTTGTTGGATTGTGCGCATTTTTAGAACAGTGTTCGAAAGATGACCATAAGAGAATAGACGTGCTAAACACCATCATTCTCTATCTCAACCATCAGGATGCAGCCGGCGAAATCATAGGTACTCTGTTATTCCTTCTCCACGGCACACAAAAGCCCCCGGAGCTGGTAGGATCCAAAGGCGGGATCATACGGCGGTGTATCGCTGGTCAAAACGTTTGCATTGGATTCAAATATTCCGCATTCGCCGTCCCGGCGTTCGGGAAACCACCACCCGTGATCGAGACTGACCACCCCTTCCCGCATTCCTTCGGTCACGCGTGCTCGCAAACGCACTTCCCCTCGTGGTGAGCGAACCCGAATCCAGTCGCCATCACTGATACCGTATGCCTTGGCGGTTTCCGGTCCGAGTTCGGCCAAAGGATCAGGATGGGCGCGGCGTAATCGCTCAATTTGCCGACCTTCGCTATGGAAAAACGCTCGTCGACGGGCTCCAGTGGTCAAAACCAGGGGATAGTCGTGCACCAAGTCCGGTCGTGATACCGGACTTTCCGGCGGCTCGACAAACGATGGCAATGGATCGTAGCCCAGACGTGCCAGAGGCTTGCTCACAAACTCCACCTTACGACTGAGTGTACGAAATCCCTTTTCCTCGAATCGTCGATAGCGCGGTGGACGCTGCATCATGAATTGGTCGGCCAATTCCGCAAACGACAGCCCCGTAGGCTCTAAGCGATAATCAAAGATGTGTTCCAAGGACTCTTCGGCCCCGGGCAACCCTAAACGTTGGGCCAAGCCATTCAAAATATGCTCGTTCTGTCGACACTCTCCCACTTGCATCATAGCACGCTGAGCAAAAACCGCTTGAGCCGCCACAAATGGCATTTCCACAATCTGGTCAATTTCGGGCCACATGGCCGCGGGCAATACGTAATCGGCCAAGGCAGCCGTCGGGGTCATGAAGAAATCGCTCACGGTCAGTAGATCCAGAGCCTTCAACGACTCGTACACGCCGCGGCTGTTGGCCACTGTTGCCAGGGGGTTGTTGCCAAAGACAAGCAGCGCTCGAACCCGATACGGATCACCATGGCGCATGGCTCCAAATAAGCCGGGGATATGTGCAGACGGCATGAAGGCGCGAAAGCCGCCCAAAAGCTTGAAGCGATCGGCGCCGATACGTTTGGATAACGCCTCCGGAGGCAAGGCCTGACGCAAGACCGGATATGCTCGAACGACGTCTTGCCCAAAAACATCTCCTCCCGGAATATCGATGTTGCCGGTCAGACCACGCAGAATGGCCACGGCACGAACCGTCTGTAAACAATTGGGGTGCTGCTCCAGGGAAACCCCCCAATCAAGAATCGCCGGTTTATCCAAGGCATAACGACGAGCCGCCTCCACAATGTCCGCGGCGGAAATACCGGTAATCGTTTCTGCCCATGCCGGGGTACGCGCAGCCACATGCTCACGCAATACGTCGAAACCTGTTGTCCAGTCTTCCACAAACTCGTGATCGTACCAACCTTCTTCAATAATGGTACGTATCATCGCCAACGCCAGAGCCGCATCGGTCCCCGGCCGAATGGGAAGATGGAGACCGCAACGCTTCGCCGTTTCACTCGGTCGTGGGTCTACGGCAATGCCATAGGCTCCGGCATCCAAGGCCTTTTGCACCGGAAAGGACAATTCCCCATCGGGACCGGAAACCAGAGGATTATGTCCCCAAAACAGAATCGTACGGGGAGGCGTATCGCCATAATAATCTCCGGCTATAAATCCCCCATACGTCAAATTGGACACAGTAATGCGGGGAATGAAGCAATTGGCAAGACCGGGTTCGTACCAGTTGGGCGTTCCAAACGTGTTGGCAAAACGAATGACATGAAAATAGTGATGTCGACCGGTGCCTTGCCCCAACGCAACAGCCTCGGGACCGGATTCCTGTCGAATCGCATCCAAACGTGCGGCGATTTCGTCCAACGCCTGTTCCCAGGAAATACGAACGAAGTTCCCCGAGCCTCGCGAACCGACCCGCTTTTGCGGATAAAGCAACCGATCGGGATGAGAAACGAAATCCGCTGTCGACAGCCCCTTGATGCACATGCGGTTCAGATTGAACGGCGAACCCGCCTTGGGCTGAACCTTCAGCAGGCGACCATCCTCCACCGTCAACTGCGCTGCACACCCTCCATGACACCAGCGACAAATGCCGGGAAATTCGCCGGAACGAGAGAACGCGGTCATAAGGCAACAACCAAGTACGAAACACTTTGATGAACGCGAAAAATGTCTTTGCCAACAATGCCCTTCATGTTCTCCTCCAAGAAATGCAAAAGTATACTCAGAACTCTCGCGCTATCAAACAATGACGAACACCATACCGGATGAGCTGTATTTCATGAAAGCAATACCGAAAATTGCCATTCTTGCCCACCTCTGCAAAAGACTCGCCCAACACACGACACGCGGCACGTTGCCCCCATCCCATGAAACAGTGGAAGCACTACAGCATCATGAGTGTATCGAATGACCTCATAGAAATAATGTTTTGCGCTTTCTCTGAATGTGCTTGACGGAGAATTGCGAAGGCTGAAGATTTATGATTGTGTGCTTGTGCTCCAGGCGTGTAAAAAAACATCGGCCAACCAGGGTATAGGATCACAAGGCAGGCCGGAAAAAGGTACTCTCCCTTCTATTTAAAACATTTTCACTCCGGCAGAACGTTTTAACGCCACAATCCACAGGAGCAACCACAGAAAAAAGCCATAGAGACGTTATTTCAGGTTGAGTATCTTTTTGCTCATGACCAAGACCTGCTCAATAAAGTGTTGAAAGGACATGTTTCTGCGCTGGATTGTTCGTGGAACTACCAATGGACGTGGATGCTGACGGAAACAGGAGATTTGAACATTCAAGATATCAACATTCTTCACTATTCTGATATATGGTGAAAATACGCTGAAAATACAATCTTTTACGAACAAATCACCACAAACTATATGAATAACAAAAAAAGCATACGGGGGTTCTTTGCTTCATTGAAGTAGCCCCCAACGTCTCTTTAAAAAAAGAGCGCATCGTTAGAGCGTTCTCTATACACGTACTATATAACTGCGATGCCATTTCATTAAATTCATTTCTTCCGCATATCCTACGCCCTTCACACTTTACCACTTACGCCTCTCAATGCTTTTATTTTTGAGACAAAACAATTAATAATCACGAACAGGTGATCACTGCGAGACAACTCCACATCAAAGTGCAGTCAACATCAATTTTTCGAATGAAATCAACATCCGAAGAAAAAAATCATGAGGAAAAAGAAAAAAAAGAATATTGCGTCTTCGCCTTTCTCAAAATGCAGTGTAGTATTGTTACGGGCTGTAAATCGATATCATTGTGTTGTGAGGGTCGCATGTGTCGGGAGAAAAATAAAATGCCCTTTCCAGCGAATGATCACGATATATTCAAAATCGTTGAGCGAGATGACTCCTTCAGGGGAAAAGACAAGCATAAGCCGAGCCGGAATTGGAGAGCCCTTGGGATTGCAATACTCCTTATTCTGACCGTGCTGGCTCCGTCCGAGGTTTTAGCGATCCAAACGCATGGAATGGCGGAAGGATTATATGCTCACCAATTCGGTCACGCCTTGTTTTTAGGCGCGATGGTCGTGTTATACTTCCGTCTCCGGCATCAGGTGCACCTCCGCTCTCGCGGATGGAAATTCATCTCGTTATCGTGCTTGCTTTTCGCCATGTGGAATGCGGTAGCGTTTTTAGGGCATTGGCTTGAAGAAAGTCTGTCTGGCCCCATTTTTTCCGGAGGGGACCCCCCATGGGAGAGATCGTTGGTTGCGCTTCCGGAGTGGAAAGCGCTCATTTTTTATGCCTGTAAGTTTGACCATCTCCTTGCCGTACCGGCCATGATCTTTTTCCTTTTAGGACTTCGCGAGTTTTGCAAGGAGCGCCAATGACCCTGCACCTGACGGAACTCCCAATCTTTCTGGTCGATATTCTCGGCTCGACGGCGATGATTGTGCTGTCATGTCTTTCCACACATTACGCACGCCGCTTGATGCATCTGGAACCCCGAGAACTGCTCTGGTCATACCTCTACATGTTGACCGTGGCACTGATGGCCTTTTCTGTTGGACGCGGTGTCGGGCATCTTGTGCGCGATATGATGATCATCACAGGCCATAAAGCGCTCTGGCCCTTCATAAATCCTCTCAGTGGGGCAATAAACACCATCACGTTTATATTTATCGCGGCAATAACGTCATATTATGTTGTTGTGGAAAAGGCGTTTTTATTACTCGAACAAGCCCACACGAAACTGGGTGAAGCTTTTGAGGAAATACGTCAAAATCGAGATCAGATGATCTTGCTGGAACGATACGCCATATCTGACAGAATGGCCGCGACACTGGCGCACGAAACACGCAACCCCATATTTACCATCGCGAACTTTGCCAAGTCATTGCTTCGTAAGAGTGGAAAAGACGACCCCATCGCCGCATACTTACAAATCATTGTCGAAGAATCGCATAAACTCGAAGGGCTGATTGATGGAATTTTAAAGGTCCGCCATGATCTGCCATGCCTCATGCAACGCGTTTCCGTGCAGCAAATCCTTACCGATTTGGAAAAAACCGGCAAAATCAAAGGCGCCGTCGCACGAATTGACATACACACCGTAGCAACCTCAGAGGAATTGTGGCTCCATATCGATTTCAGAAGCCTGCTGGTTGGCCTTACTGAGATTCTGATGAATGCGATTGAAGCTTCTCCTCACGGCGGCACGGTCACGATTGCCACTGAACGCGAAGACGATAAAGCGATATTTCGTATTACGGACACCGGAAAAGGCATCCCGGCGACACTCTTCCCCAAAATCTTCGAGCCATGTTTCAGCACCAAAGAATTTTCCACCGGCTTGGGACTCGGCTTTGCCAGAGAAATTCTTGAAGTCAATGGCGGTCACCTCAAAGTGGAGTCAACCCTCGACAAAGGAACGACGGTTATTGTGGCTCTGCCTTTGGACAAAAATGGCGATGAGGTGTGTCACGAGTTGGACGAGAATCTTTCCGACGAGGAAAACCCTCCACAATCTTGTTGAAGGCGATATATATATATATATTGGGTCAGCCCAATGGAATCACACTCATGACGAGGTACCATACGGTCAAAATGCTCGTGCGATACTCGCACGCAATCCCTCGTCACGTCGCATTACCGAACAACGAGGTGGAGGCGCCGACGTCGCCGCGGCAAGTGCAGTGGGAAGATCTTCTAAAGTATCATACATGAATAACGAAGACTGATCGTAATAGCTCCGTGCCGCATGATGACTCGCAATAACAGGCACACCGGCAAGCAGCAATTCGGGAATCTTCGTCAACGCACCGGCCCCGGAGTGTTGATGTATAATACAGGCTTTACACTCCGTCAGGATGGTGAACATCTCATCTTCACTGACATTGTTGGCGATATATATCGATTCAAAATTGGCATCGATTTGCTTGATAAGCGATGCACCAAACCCCGCGATAATGAGAAATTCTTTTCCCCGATTCACGGAGTCCCACATCGTCGCCAACTCACACATCCCTTCGTATGTCGGCGGATTGAATGCCGTGCCCAGGGATACAATGTATTTTTTCTCCGATTGATTTCGTGCACTTCGTACAGCCGAGAGCCAATCTTCAAGGGATTTCGTTGGATAATATGGGTAATAGAAGCAATTGATTCCCATGTTTTCCAGCAACCATGTCTCTTCACGAGAAATCGTCACACAGAGTTTTGACTGTGATATCGCTGCAATTTCTTCGTGAAATATTGAAAATTGTTGCTGCGTATCCTTTGGTATACGCGCCATGGACTCCATATTATGCAAGACAATCCCAAATGGAATCGACAACCGTGACAATTCATGCAGCGTATGTGGAAAAAACACGGGATCGTCGAGCAAGACCGCATTCAGATCCAAGTCTTTAATTTGCCTGGACAGGTGAAAATCTCGATTGAACTGGCCGTGTAAATACGCATTGTAATTGTACCGCGTGTCCAGTCCGCTATCATTGCTGAAGAGTGGAGACGGCGTTTCCGGTCCACCGTCTGTCGGCATTTGAGCAATGTCGAATACTCCCCACGCATCCTGAACCAACGCGTCGTGAATCTGCAACACTCTGCGGTTTCCACCATGCCCACCTGTCCGAAGGGGAAATCTGCTGATATAAAGATTCTTATGCTTCATCATGCATTCTTTTTTTCGGTTTAGAATAAAATCCTGTACACCGTCGGCATAAGTCGATCTGTTCTTTTTTCCCCTGCCGAAAAAGCTCAATCATTTTCATTCTCATGGGGTGACATACAAACGCATCAAGCGGTTGTTCATAAATAGTTCCCATGACGCCACGTGCATTCAAATCATTGCAGCAGATCGTGACGGAACCATCAGGAAGCACCACCATGTTCTTCATCAGTAAAAAGCAGGGTTCGCCAACGCTCTTTTCTGCGATTGCCCGAAACGAAGAATCATCAACACCCATTTCAACACTCCCGTCCCAATTGTGGGGATGTCGGAGACTCACTTTATCCATAAACGACAACAATTCTTGAAACGCCGGAGAGAACGCTGCTGTTTTTTCAGGAGATTCTTCAATAATGCAGATTGCTTCGGTTGTAATGGGAGCATTAGCGCGACGATTGAGCAAGAGAAATTTCATAATATTCTCACGAACGACGTCCCATCGGGCTCCAACGCGAATTTGCTCGAATGCGTCTTCAGAACCTCCATCAAGACTAAATCGCATTTGGTCGACTGCCCGACTGCGAATGATTTGCGTAGACTTCTTTTCACTCAACAACATCGCATTGGTGAGCAATCCGACCACCGGTTTTGATGGAATTTTACCTTTATATCGACGGATAACGGAGAGCATGGCCGGCAAATCCGCATGGAGCAGCGTTTCCCCGGCGTTATGGAGATCGACTCTCCTGAGATGCGGTAAACGATTCTCTGCAAGCTGTCGAAACAGTATCTCCATCGTTTCAACACGCATCTGAATACGCGGTTTCGAATGATCAAGCGCGCACCACTTGCATCGCAGATTGCACGACGAATTCAATTCGATATTGAGCAGCGTTGTCTCAGGTATGTCGCGTTGATTCATCCGCATATCCTTGTTTGGAAATGTTCTCCATGTAATATCAACATTATATTCGACGAATGATAGAATAATTATAGGGGAAAGTCTTGCCGGAAGCGCTTTGAATTCACGAGAAGAATTCAAGACAAACCACGTCTTCCATACATCATCCCTTGCGGTCAATACATAACCACACGAACAAGAATATTCTCCAGGAGCTTGATGAAGGCAAGATAATGCACGAAAGAAGCACGAAAGCTCCTTTCTTTGGTACGATGAATATGGTGAGGATAAAGAGGGAAGAATCCCCGATATAAAATCCGCTGTGACGTTTCCATAGATAGCGTCACGCGTGCTTCATGCCCTTTAGAGTAAAGTACATGAAGAATAGGCCCGACGCTTTACGCTCAATACGCACTGAGACCACCCGTAAGAAATTGGACCTCAAGAGAAGTCATAACGTTTTTCGTCGAACTGCGAGGTGCCGTCTCCGGTGCACGTTGAGGAACAGGAGCAACCTCGGCTTTTCGGTTGAAATGTCCTTTAAGGAGCGAATCCATTTCGTCACGACTCACGATGGATGCAACAGAATTTGCCATTGTTTTTCGACCTTCATTTTTCTCCCTTCGTACAGCCAGGAGTTAACACTGTTCATGGTCTTTGTCGGGTATTGGACACAGGCGGTTACACGACAACAACCTGCGTCCATTCGCCGAAAAACAATTCATACCACAAGTAGCGACATTGTGCTTCAACAAATTTGGTTTCTCTTCTCAGAAAGCACAGAGTTGAATAGTCAACAAAAAAACTGTTGGGCATTCTTGCTCGTCAGCCTTGAACTTATGCTTTTTCTTGGTGGGAAAAGAAAACATGCAGCTCGCCTTTTGCCTCCCTGAACATGATGTACGGGAGCAGGCTCTCAACTTACAGCCGGTGAATCATATCCAGAAACAATCTCTCTCAATTTTTTGTAATTCCATACCAATAGATCTCAACAAAACAGCTCCATCAGTATGAATAAAATGATGAGGTTACTATCGACGTGTTGTTTGGCATACCAGAACACACTTAGTTATTCTCTGAACCAAGGGGAAACAAAGCTGCGTCGCATAACTATCTGTTTGTAAACATTTACTTCGATACAAAATTATACAGCATGTTGCTTCTTCACGATCCAACGTTCATCTCAATCTTATGTATCGATGAGCTAGAGTCCATCCGAGCGCCATTACGATAAACATTGTTTATAAAATATTTGCCTTTTATTAAAAAAAAGAGTTATTCATTTTATTCATCTCCAGGCGAGATGAGTTTACATTTACATGTAAACATTTTGAAACTTTTGTTTTTTTTGAAAACTTTGTTGCGCAAAAAAAACAAAAGGGAGAGATCTACTGCAGTATCATTCTCAACTCTGAATACAATTTATATCAAATTGTATGAGCTGATACAAAATTCTAAAAAAATAGCTAACCACATAACTGCATCAAACAGCAAAACATAAATACGTCAAACCATAAGGAGCAGACAATGAAGGACATGCCTATCGGATTAAAGTTGTCGATTGGATTTGGAATCGTCCTCCTGTTGCTCATGGTTTCTGGAGGTGTGTCCTACTATTCGATGGCCCAAAATGTTCAATCATTTACTCAATATCGAGTTCTGGCCCGAGAAACGAATCTGATGGGACAAGTCCAAGCGAACTTGCTTATGGCACGTTTAAACGTCAAAAATTACCTTATAACTTCCACCCAAGAATACTTGGATGAATTCAAAGGGCACATGGAGAAAACAAAAAACTTTATGTCCGAAGCTCTTCATGAAATTCACGATAGTGAACGAACTCCCTTGCTACAAGAAGTCAACACGCTTCTCGAGCAATATAATAAAAATTTCAACAATGCCGTTACGCTGCAAAATAAACGCCTTGAACTAGAAAAAATATTTGTGGCCAATGGCGCAAAGATTGTTTCGTTGTTGATCAATATCATGGAGTCATCCAAAAATGACGGAAATGCTATTACTGCTTATCATGCTGCTCATTTAATACGTAACGTATTACAGGCTCGTTTAAATAGTGCACTTTTTCTTTTTTACAACGATCCTAAGATCGTCAAAAAAGTGCATAATAATTTCTCAGAGTATAAAGAAAACTTTACGATACTCCATCGTGAGTTGCGAAACATTGACCAGGGCAACACACTGAAAGAAGCTGGCGAGCTCACGGATCAATACTCTAAGGCATTCGACGAAGTCGTCGAGGCGGTTATCCAGAGAAACGCTATTGTAACTGAAAAACTAGATACATGGGGACCGATTATTGCTAAACACATTGATGACGTGAAACTTTCAATCAAAAAAGACCAAGATACCCTGGGCCCTATGGTTCAGGCTCAGAGCGAATACTCGCAAAAATTGGTTGGTATATTATCGATTTCTGGCGTCATTATAGGACTTTTCTTCGCAATTATCATCTCGCGCATTATCACTCGCCCACTTGTTCAAGCCACGACCTTTGCTCGTGCCGTGGCCGCTGGTGATTTCCAAAAAACAATCTCTGTACGTCAACGCGATCAAGTGGGTAAAATTTGCGACGCGTTACAAGATATCAAACTTTCCGTCTCCAATGCGACCGGAGAAGTCGAGCACATCGTCTCGAAAGTAGAGCATGGTGAATTGAAGGCGTTTGGCGATCCCAGTAAGTATACGGGCGAATTTGCTCGATTGGTGGAGGGAGCCAACACGTTGGTTGAAGTGTTTTCCAACTTTGTCGATCATCTTCCAATTGGAGTCATGACATTATCTTCGAACCACAAAGTCAAATATCTTAACGAAACAGCCCAAAAGATTGCTGGCGTCAATTCCGGCATGGACGCGACATGTTCGGATTTATTCAATACGACAGACTGTAATACCGAGAACTGCGCATCCGATCGCTGTATGCATACGCAAAAAGTCGTAAACTCAAGCGCCGTTTCGCATGTGGGCACGACAACATATGAAATAAGCTACAGTTCTACCCCGTTGAAGACTCGCTCCGGTGATATCGTTGGTGCCATGGAATCCATTATTGATCAGACAGAAATCAAGACCGCCCAAAAAACGATGATCAATGTCGCCGAGCAAGCCAATGATGTCGCAGATCGAGTGGCTGCGGCAGCCGAAGAACTTTCGTCCAAAGTGGATCAAATCAGTCAGGGAGCAGAACTCCAGCAAGATCGCGTCGGGGAAACTGCCACGGCTATGGAAGAAATGAACGCCACAGTGCTCGAAGTGGCCCGCAATGCGTCCATGGCATCGGAACAGTCGAATAATGCAAAAGAAAAAGCCGACGAAGGTGCTGATTTGGTAAACAAAGTCGTAGACGCTATTCGTAATGTCAACACGGTTGCCAAGCAGCTCCAAGACAACATGCAACGGCTCGGCCAGCAAACGGAATCGATTGGCGGCATCATGGTCGTTATTTCCGACATCGCCGACCAGACCAACCTGTTGGCGCTCAATGCGGCCATCGAAGCGGCTCGAGCTGGAGACGCTGGCCGTGGATTTGCCGTGGTCGCCGATGAGGTCCGTAAGCTGGCAGAAAAAACGATGACCGCGACGAATGAGGTTGGGAACAATATTCGTGCGATTCAATCCGTTGCCAATGAGAATCTCAAAAGCGTTGAAAGTGCCGTGATAAGCATTACCCAAGCGACGGAATTGGCCAATGGATCGGGTGAAGCCCTAGACCATATTGTATCACTCGCAACGGAGAGTTCCGTGCTGATCAGCAGTATTGCAACCGCTGCGGAACAACAATCCGCAACGTCGGAACAAATCAATAGAGCGATTGAAGATATCAACCGAATTGTGTCTGAAAATGCTGATGGAATGCGACAGTCATCTGACGCAGTCCAGGACTTGGCACAAATGTCTTTAGAGTTAAAAAATATCTTGGACAGCCTGGATCAAAAGCAATTGACTTGATCGGATCGAGGATTTTCGGACATTGCAGGAAGACAATTTCCTGATCTTGAACATGGTCTCCGGCTTTCTTCGGAGACCATGTTTTTTTACGAAAACGCATCATTATCGCTCTCCCTCAAAGACGAAAGAGCCCACGACAATACGACAAAGCAGACCTGAAAACGACGGCGACGCATGCCCACAGGCCTATGCGTCGCCGTATTGTCCGAGCAGTGCTCAAAGCTATTTCTTTTCGTCGGCAGCACACTCTTTGCAATCCTTGACCACATTACCGCCAATCTTGGTACAATCGGCTTCACTCTTGGTGATTACACACGTTTTTTCAACGCAACACATTGCACCCTTGGAAAAATCTTCCGCGCCCAGAAGAAGACCGGCAAACGCCGGAGTTGCAGCCATAAACATGGCGAGAGAAAGAACAAAGGCTTTCATAAAAACTCCTGTGCAGGTTGCGGCCCCGAAGGCGCCCCATTCTCAAGAAGGCGTTGTTGAGGCCAATACGGGATAGAGATAACAATTCTATATCTTGACTCCATTATTGCGTCAATTCCTTCCCGCCTCAACGGCTTCTCTGTTGTCGCTCATAGACGAGTCCAGTATGATTGAAAAATAAAAGGGAATATCAGACACCGAACAGAGAGGTCCTCTGTCGAGCAAGGAAAAATCCAACCTTATGATATCATTGGAGGAAGAGACGTTGTCTCGTCGTGAATTCGACGTTATCGTTATCGGGGCCGGTGCGGGAGGGCTCATCGCCGCGTGGGAACTCTCTGCGCGAGGCCTGCAAACTCTTCTCCTTGAGCGAGGCCCGCGCTTTTCACCCGGTCACGACTATCCATTCGGACGCCCCGGAGGCGAATTCCTCGACCCCTTCACGCCACACATTCCTGACACCGTTGTTTCTGAAAACAAAGCCTACCCTCCTGGGATTGAGGAACTCCGCACCACGTTGTTCGAGACCGCTTCGTCGCGACGTCTACACTATGCTCGGGCCTGCGGTGTAGGCGGATCAACTTTACGTTACCAGGCTGAAGCACACCGCTTTCCTCCGCATACATTTCGTATGCACACCCTGTTCGGCCAGGCAGTGGACTGGCCTCTCACGTACGACGACCTCGCACCCTACTACGCCCGGGTGGAAGATATATTAGGTGTAGCTGGTGAACCCCATCCGGCGTTTCCTCGACAAGGCCCCTATCCAAACCCTGCGCACCGCTTGAGTCCGTCCAGTCTGCGTATAGCCAAGGGATGCCGTAGACTCGGTTGGACCTTGAGCCCGAACACGCTGGCAATCCTCAGCCGCCCCTATCGCGGACGTTTGCCGTGCGTCGGCTGCAAAGCCTGTGTCCAGGGCTGTCTGATTGGGGACAAGTCGAGTGTTGACGTTGCCGTGCTTCCTCAGGCGCTTCACTCTGAAAAGTTGGAGCTGCGTTCTGGGCTGGTGGCACTTCGGATTGCGTTGGGACGCAACGGGCGCGTCCGTGAAGTCCATGTCGTGGATGAACACACCGGAAAGCAGTCGGTGCTTCGCGGCAAGGCAGTGGTGCTTGCTGCTGGCGCGGTGGAGACTCCGCGGCTTCTCCTGCAATCAGCCTGTCCCGGACATACGTACGGCCTCGCCAATAGCTCAGGACTTGTCGGCTGCAACCTCATGGAGAACATCCACGCCGGAGTATGTTTCTATTTCCCTGAAAAACTCGACACTCATAAAGGCGTTCCTATTGACGGGAAGGTCTTCGATTTCCTCTCCCCCTCAACAAGCATGGTGCCGGGACGTGGCTGCACAGTAAGTACCTTCGGTGCTCCGGACTTCGCGCGAACGCCCGGAACGTTTGCCCTGCGCCTTGCCCCTGGCATTGGACAGAGACATCGGCGGTTCGTGGAAACACGTTTCGGTTCCCAAGCTATGGTGTTTGCCACGGCCGAATGTCTTCCCCGAACAACCAACCAAGTCCGTCTTGCGACAGAAACGGACCAATACGGCGTGCCCAAGGCTCTCCTCGATGTGACACTTCAACCGGATGACGTGATCGTACTGAAGCAACTGCTGGACGCATGTATGACGCTGGTCGAGGCAACAGGAGTTGAACACATCGCCGGCACAATGAGTTCACTGGATGATGCTTCGGGATCACACCTGTGCGGGACAGTCCGCATGGGGAACGACCCGACATCCTCGGTCGTCAACGCGTTTGGCCAAAGCCACGATGTGCCGAATCTTTTTGTACTCGATGGTTCCATCCTCTGCACACAAGGTTGTGGGCTTTCGCCGTCATTGACGATTCAGGCTTTAGCCTTGCGCGGTGCCGAGTACCTGGCAGACTGTGCCATTCGGGACGAACTCTCCTGATATACTGCTGATTGCGCCCACTATGGCAACAACGGAGTGTGAAGATACAGACATGGATCGACGAAAATTCATCGCACTGGCCGGAACCGGAGTGGCGCTTGCCGGCATGGGGACTTGGGTATGGCGCAAAACGCGCACCCACCAGTCAACATCGCTCGCGAACGAAATGCTCGTACGAATCTTGGGTGTGGAGGATATCAACGACAGGGATACGCTCGATCTGTACACACAATGCCTTCATGCCGGAGGAGCGGTCTTTGCGTCATCGTGCGGCATCGTCCTCAACTGGGTGGAACAAACATTCGTTGCCGACACAAAGAAAACGGTGGACTGGGATGGATTCAGTCGCCAGATAGCCGATGTTGATACTGATGCAGACATCCCCGGCCCCGTCCTCTTTGCGTTAAAAATTCTTCAGACATATGCGGTTATGATTTTCTATAGCTCGCCTGAAGGATGGGCACTATGCGGCTCCAACAAGCCACCGGTCCAAAATACGCAGGTTCACACCCTGCTCCGAGATTGGCGATTTCCAAGCTGCGACCTTCCCTGCCACGCAGTGAAACGAACGTTTTTCGGCCCACCCGATCCTCTCCACTGGTAAGACAACGATCAGTTCTTTTGCGCGCTCTTGGTCGCACCCTCAGGTGTACCAGGAGGTGCAAGGAGAATCATTCGGCTCAATCCCTCCGGATCGGTCAGGGTCGGCGTCTGCCCGTTACGCCTGGCCACTTTCAACGCATTCGGCTGCTTTGGGCGCTCGCGCATCACGGTACGTCGAGCGCTCGTGAATGCCGCTTCCATATTCGGGGCACCATTACGGATTGCCTCAGTCAGCGCGTGAGTAAACAATCCAACACATGTCTGGGGTGAGAGGAAGGCGTTCTGGTTGGGTTGGGCTGCGGCCATCAGAGCGGCGGTTTTGGCATCATAAGCCATGATTTGCTCATCTGAAATCGCCAGGCGTTGTGCCGCGCCCCCATGACAAGTATCAGCAATGAGCAGTTTACGCGTTGCCGGTATCGCGTCGAGCAGACGCCCCAGCTCGTCATCCAAGAGCCATTTTTTTGTGAGCACGGCTTCCAAAACGCAAAACGGCTCCTGTGCGCTCCACAAGGAAAGTACCTCGTCCTGCCCATCACGCTCACTTCCATCGTCATTCGGCAACAGCAGACCATGCCCGAAATAGTAGATGATCACGATGTCATCAGGGCGGCTCGACTCCGCCAGCCACACCAAATCGTTGATGACAGCATCGTAGTGCGCCTGCTGATTCGTCAAACGCCGGAGATCCTCAGGCGCGGTGCCCAGGGCCCTGGAGAGAACGGGAATCAACTCATCGGGTCCATGGGAGCAACATGCTGGCGCTGGTGGTGCGAAGTATGGAACGCAGACGCCAATGGATAGAATGAAGGAACGCGCCACAACGCCCCCTGCAGCTTCACCGCCAGCCGCAGGACAAGAAAAAACACAAAGCGCAAGCAATGCCACCAGCCCGCAACGCGACAATCCGGAGAAAAACATGGCCACCAATCCCCTCAAAGTTACTCTTACACGACGAGGGAAACAGTACACGACCCCAGGGAACTTGGCTACTCGTGGCGATAGCTTGGACTGGTGGAATCATCAGATACAATTGAGAAGAGAGTGCGGTATGCTCCCTCATATATCATTATGCGACGTTCTTGACCACCTCGGGGCACAAGGCATTTTTTCGTTCTTCCAATTGTTGTTTAATATGACGCGGTATCTGGCGCCATGATTTTGCTCTGGGGTAGTCGAGTTCATTCATAATAGGCTGGTCAGGATACAGTTTTTTGTATTCTTCATAAGTATCAAACATGGCGCGCGAAACATTGTCGATGTAGCTTTCGGACAATGTATTGTGAGCGCTGACAAGTGCATGATCTTCCAATTCTATATGATAGTAATAGTCAATCGGCTCCCCGGTGTCAGAGGAGAGGATAGTCTTGCCATTCACCATGGCGTTCGCTTCAACCAGTATCTCGTTATGTATGAGGAAGGCGTGGTCAGGTGAAACAAAAAGGTCTTTATTCGGCGTATTTTCACCGAGACTCCCTGCTCTCAGGAGTATCGGATTGGGATTGATGCGGGTGACGTTGGCAATTCCTGTGCGCTTATCTACTGCCAATCGGTGTATAAACTTGATCGTTTTGGTCGTACCTTCATCGAAGCAACTTTCCAGTTCGTCACCAATCGCGAGTGATTCGACGGGTGTCGGTCCATTTTTCGTGTCAATGAGAGTCCCTTTGAGAAAGCAGATAACGACCGTCTCCAGCTCGGAGGACTTCAAGTCGGTAGAGCCGGGGGTTTCGTCTCCGAGTGTTATGGCACCCGCGTCGACAGGGCTCAACTCATTGCGATCGTAAGGAATATAATAGGAGGCGCCCTGAGTAAAGATTCCCCAGTTATTCCCTGACCCGTCTGTTATATAATATCCACAATAAGTATAATTGCTCAAGAACCAATAGTCCACAGAACTATCGAGTAACATATCTCCATCAACGTCAATTATACCATCATTCATCTCCACAGTCTTCGTCCCAGTCCAGCTCAGAGTGGTTCCGTTATCAGATGACCCGTTAAGCGCTACGTATTCCGTCGTGCTATAAGTAGCCATGTCGTCCTTCCATGTGAGTATAAATTATTGATACTGTATCTTATTGATTTCATAATTCATGAAATCAACATCATGTGTTTGTTGAAACATTTCAACTTCAATAAATATGTGTACTAGAAAACAACAATCTGTTATTGCATCAATAACATACGTATAAATATGAACAATACCATACATAACAATTATATTCTTTTGATTTATTATTGATGATCAGAGTACTGTCTTAAAATGACACCGTTATGCATACTTACCAAGTAGCTCTACAGGAGAATAACATCAAAAGACGAACAGTCAACATGAAAAATAAATCATATCAGACTGTTACGCCTTCTATATTTCTGAACAAAACTTCCGGTTCGAAACGCTTGTGGGAGGGGA
Source organism: Desulfovibrio inopinatus DSM 10711 (assembly GCF_000429305.1). Taxonomy (NCBI): domain Bacteria; kingdom Pseudomonadati; phylum Thermodesulfobacteriota; class Desulfovibrionia; order Desulfovibrionales; family Desulfovibrionaceae; genus Desulfovibrio; species Desulfovibrio inopinatus. Next base: position 176,311 of record NZ_AUBP01000002.1, on the reverse strand, counting down.
CGTGGAAGAAAACTACAGAATGCGAGAGGTAATCGTGCGCAGTTTGCGGCAACGGCCTTTGAGAGTCGGAATTTTGCTTCGCAATTCTTGGGGGGAATGGAATTGTAATGCGGTTTCAAAATCCTCAAGGAGAGCCACAAAATCTATGGCCTTCAAAAGCGCAGCGGTCCCTTTCAGGGAATGGAGCATTTGCGCCGCTTTTTCTGTGTCGTTTGCGGCCAGCACCAAATCAAGTTCGTCGGGGAAATGCTCTACCCGGTCTCGAAACGCGTTGAGTTGGATTTTGTAAAACTCGACGTCACCGCAACAGTCGTTCAAAGCGGCCTGGAGATCAAAGCCCGATAAGGTCATAGCGCCTGGCGAGTGTCCAATGTTGTTGGCACTTTCCTGGGCGCATTCTGGAAAAATTCGGATCAAACAGGCATACAGCGCCTCTCTGCTCACGGGTTTAGCCAGATAGTCAACAAAACCCGCTTCGCGAGCCTTGCGTATGCTTTTCGCTGTCACATCTGCCGAAAGTCCTACGATTATGGGCGCATTGCTGCCCAGGGATTCCTGGAGAGAAAGGGCGACTTCAATGCCGCTCATTTGCGGCATGTGCAGGTCCATGAGAATGAGATCATACTGTGCATTCGACACGTTCCGAAGTGCCTCGTGACCGTTTTCGACCGCCTCCACGATCGCCCCAAGGGATTGCACCATTCTTGTCAAAATACTCCTGTTTATTGCAGTATCTTCCACCAGTAAAATTTTGACGGTGCGGGCAAGCTGTAACCGCTTTCCTTCATGATCGCCGTAAAATTGTCTTGGTGGATTGTGAACGGAATTCCAATCGACATTCTGGTCTGTCGCCAGCGCAAACGGAAGGGTCACTGTAAAGGTGCAACCTTGATGAGGCTTACTGTCCAGGTCTATAGTCCCTCCCATGAGCGTCACGAGACGTTTACAAATCGCAAGTCCCAAACCTGCGCCGCCATGTGTGCGCGTCGTAGATGTGTCTTCCTGAGTAAACGGCTTAAAAAGGCTATCCAGTGCCTGGGGATTCAGACCTATACCTGTATCGCGCACCTCGAATTCGAGCCATGTCTCTCCAAGTGCGGCTTCACAATCCGACGCGTTTCTGGAGACAACACAGACCTCTCCTCCTGGAGTGAATTTCATAGCGTTGTTGGTCAGATTCAGAAGAATTTGCCCAAGCCTGAACGAATCACCCACAAGCCAGCGAGTCGTTTGTGGTGCTACGGTAACAGAGAACGCAAGTCCTTTGGTCGACGCAGCGAGACGGCATATCTCCTCTAATCTTTTCATCACTTCGATCAAATCGAATGAAACCTTTTCTATTTCCATCTCCCCTGCTTCGATTTTTGAATAATCAAGGATGTCGTTGAGCAAGGCCGACAACGATTCCGAGGCGGCATGAATGGTCCTCAAGTCACGAGCCTGTGCTGAAGGCGATTCCATGAGCATTTCCGCAGTGCCCATGATGGCGTTCATGGGGGTACGTATTTCATGGCTCATGATCGCGAGAAAATCGCTTTTTGCGCGATTGGCCGTTTCTGCAGCTTCTTTCGCTTTGGCAAGGTCTTCGTGGAGCCTGTCGCCAAGGAGCATGGTGAGACACCCAATGAAGAAAATCTGAAAACTCGATCCCGCAAGCAACAGGATCCTGCTCATATTTCCAGATGAAAGATACGTGTCAGCGGAGATCATAAAGACCGAAGTGATGGTCCAGCAGGTATAAAAAGTTCCCATCACCCCGAAGAGCAAGCCGGCAAGAGTATACGCGCGGCGTTTCCTCCACCAGAATTCGCTGGCGCACAGGAAAAGGCTGGTTATTTGCGGGATCATGCTTATAACAATGCGGACGACAAGCCTATCATCAAGGTAGGCAAACCAGATATGAGCAGCCAGGGGAAATAGAAAAACACACCACTTGACGCCCCACAGCGGGCGTTTGTTCATAAAGACTCTACAACCTGACCAGAGAAACAGCCCTCCTGAAAACAAGAGGCCGTTTGCCACGGGAAGAGCAATAATTTTAGGCGCGATGCCCTGCAGGCCGATAAGAATTACCCCCACCCCGGCAATGATGCACGCGCCACCCCACCAGCTGGTAGCACTTCGAATTTCGACCATCCTTCTCAAGAGCAATATGGTGACTCCGCTCACAACCCACAGCAGGCCGGAAAGGAGCAAAAGAGTGCGGATATCGAGAAGGCTCATCGACAAACTCAATCCTGGCCGATGCCGTATTTTTTCAACAGGGTGTAGAGTTGTCTGGAGGATACTCCCAGCGCGGCGGCCGCGCGTGTCCTGTTGCCTTGTGTGCGTCCCAAGACGAGTTCGATATGTTTTTTTTCCGCAATAGAGCGAGCTTCCAACAGTGATGAGGGTTCACCTTGTGCAATTGGCGATCCGGAGCCAAAAACAACATCCGAGGTTTCTATCCTGTTAAAAAGTGCCATTTTCAGCACTCCCTCTGTTTGAGACTGGAGAAGTCTTTTCAAAAGCTCTTCCAATCCAGCGAACTCACGGATGAAAGCAGTTTGCGAGAGATGCTTGAGAAGATCATGATCAAGAGCTTCAACACGAGTTTCCAATTCACTGTTGAGCTGCTGCCGCATTGCCTCCACCACAACAGGAATGTCCTCGTTGCGTTCGGCTAAAGTCGGCAGCATCAACTGGAGCGCGCAATACCGGTAGAACAAGGAGTTTCCCACCCATTGTTTCAATTCATATGGGGTGCTCTGAGTAGAAGTGATGTAGACAATTCGATTAAGGTTGTCTCCCTCCGTCGGGGGAAAACGCTTTTCCACTGCAATAAACAGCTCTTGAAGAATATCAGGTGGGATTTGATCGATATTTTGAATCAACAATGTTCCCACGGTGATGTGACTATTCAACTCGTCGGTCAGTTGAGCGAACGGATCATCATAGTCTGCACAGTCGATTTCAAATAAAGGACTTTGATGACGTTTGCTCCACGCATGCATCCTGCGGGCAAGCGCAGCCCTCCCCGTACCGGGAACTCCTACCAACAGAACGTTTCCTCCATTTTCCGCTAGTTGTTCCGCTCTATGCAGTACATTTTTGAATGTTGCACCACGAGTAACAAGCCTACATGACTCGATATCATGAGTATAATTTTTTCCGGAATGTTCAAACGATCGTTGTTTGATTGCGGATGAAATCTCAACAAGCAGTTTACTCGTCGGTGTTCCTTTAACAAAATATGAATACGCACCTTTCCGCATAGCCTCTACAGCTGTCTCTACAGAAGCATGAGCCGTAATTATTATGACTTCGATGCCAGGATAATATCTTTTTATGATTTCTAATAATTGAATCCCATCTATGTCGAGCATTTTAAAATCTGCCAAAACAAGATCAAATGTTTCAGTATCAAAAGCGTCCAGTGCGTCTTGAGAAGTTCTAGCAATTTTTGCTTTAAATCCAGCAGAAGTGACGACATGCTCAAAAAAACGTGCATCTATATCATCATCTTCTACAATAAGTATTTTGTTTTTTTGAGAAGAAATCATAGGCCCTGGTGCTTTCTTTCAAGAGATGCAAGATAAATCATATCACAATATCACTTTCAAGAAACAGAACAATCCAGCGATACTGGATAATACATACAAAGATTCTACTCATTATCTCTATATGATTCAATGTAAGGCAGCAGTCAAGAGCTGACTGAAGTACGAGGATACCTCTTACCTTTTGAATAATCATCAAATATCCGGTCCTGCCGCCGCAGGAATCTGAATATACGCCCGAAAGCATCGCAAGTCAGTTGAACAGCATACAAGCACTCTTCAAGGTGTAGGTTATTTCCTCCAGGATTGGAGAAACAAGCGTGGGGTTATGGATTCGTCAGTCCGAAACAAGTATTAAATATAAAATACCTATCATATGCATACGGGAAACACATCACAGATACCGTTATAAACTCACTATAAATATGGCACATGGCGCTTTCCAGCGCATCTTTCAAAGAGATTCTTTTTTTGCAATCACAACTAATAAGTGGAAGACATTCCACAGAGCCCAATCAACGTGCTTCCAACATGCGTCTGTGCTATCACGCAATTTCCAAGGCGAAATATACACACTGCATTATCACATTAACCACCTAATTAAATTGTTATTCAACCAAACGATGACCAAGGTCAATGTCGAGTCAACACAAGCTCATACCTTGTGTTTTTTGATGTTTTTGTACATAAAATGTACAGAATTCCAGTCAAGTTAGAAACTCATTTCGTTCAATATTATACAAAAAAACCGAACAAACGAGATGCTCGATCATTGCATCAAGCACTTTTTTATATTAAACAACAAACACTCAATTCGAGCACCTATCAATATTACTCCAAGCAATTGCCATTGTTCCACATCTATTCATAAATAAACAATTAATAAAAAGGATATCACCCGTTATGTTCAAAATTCGTTCTATTAAACAGAAATTTGCCTTCATGTCTGGGGTCTGTCTTATTGTGTCCGCTTTCTGTCTCATTATTTATGGACTTATATCAACGTCCAATACGAACAGACTTGTTTTGAACAATGTAAGCAAAATCTTAAAAGAAAATGCCTTTCAAAATCTCGAATCGTTGGCATCAAGTCAGGCTGGAGTTGTTCAAAGCGCTTTGCAGGACAATCTTGATTCGGCACGGGTCATTGCCAAAGTTTTTGAAACATTAAAGCTCAAAACGTCTGTTGATGCCAACGAACTCCGGGATATTTTCAACGAAATCCTACTTGGTGTACTTGAAAATAATCCGACATATCTCGGCGCGTATTCTGCCTGGGAACCGAACGCGTTGGACAATCGAGATGCTGAGTTTGCTGGAGACAGCGCAGGTGGATATGATGCAACCGGGCGCTTTATTCCCTACTGGAACCGCGATAAATCAGGGAAAATAGCTCGCCAGCCTCTCGTCGGGTATGAAGATCAAGATACGTATGCCAATGGAGTACGTAAGGGTGGCTGGTACTTAGCCCCCAAGGAAAGTGGAAAAGAAAGTGTCCTTGATCCCTTTCCTTATATCGTGCAAGGCAAACAGGATTGGCTGACAACACTTTCTGTACCGATCAAAAAAAACGGTCAATTCTTAGGTATTGCTGGGACAGACCTGAGACTAGATTTTTTACAGGAGTTGGCCACAGAGGTAAACAATAACCTTTATGAAGGCAAAGGCGACGTCGTTATTCTCAGTTATGAAGGGCTCGTTGTTGCCAACAGTGACAATCCTCAAAGTATCGGGAAAAGCGTCTCAACATTGTTTTCCAACTTTCATGAAGTGATAGACAAAGTACAACGCGGGGTCCAGTGGGTAGGCATAAGTGATACATCAGGCAATATAGTGGCTTATGCCCCTATTCAACTCGGTCGTACAGATAAGCCATGGTGTATGTTGCTTCGTGTGCCCGCAGATATTGTTTTAGCGAAAGCGAACACTCTTCAATCCACCTTGAACGAACGTGCTGATGAAAGTATAAGCTGGCAAATTGGAGTAGGTTCCGCGATCACCCTCATCGGCATAATCTTTATATGGTTCTTTACCGGAACCATTTCCCGTCCAATTCAAAAATCAGCGGCCTATGCCCGTAACGTTGCAAATGGAGACTTTAATCAACATCTTGATGTCAACCAGGCGGATGAGATTGGTGTTCTTTCTGATGCCCTGAGAACCATGGTAGAAAATCTCAAAGGAAAAATTGCCGAAGCCGAAGCCAAAGGAGAAGAAGCAAGGCGAGAAACTGCAAAAGCTAAAGAAGCAATGACCGAGGCTGAAAAAGCCAAAGCGCGTGCCGAACAAGCGAAAGCAGAGGGAATGCTCCACGCTGCTACGCAGCTTGAAGATGTGGTGGAAATAATCACATCGGCTTCAGAAGAATTGTCCTCCCAGATAGAACAAGCAAGTCATGGAGCAGAAGAACAGGCACACCGCGCCAGCGAAACTGCGACCTCTATGGAAGAAATGAACGCCACTGTTTTTGAAGTAGCACAAAACTCCTCACACGCCGCCAACACGGCGGATCAGGCCGCACAAAAAGCTGAGGAAGGAGCAAAAGTTGTTCGTCTGGCCGTTGGGAGAATTGCTGACGTCCAACGTCAATCCCTGGAAATGAAAAGCGATATGGGGCTCCTTGGACAGCAAGCCGAGGACATTGGCCACATCATGAATGTCATTTCCGATATTGCCGACCAAACCAATCTTCTTGCTCTGAATGCAGCCATCGAAGCAGCTCGAGCTGGCGAAGCTGGACGTGGATTTGCTGTCGTCGCGGATGAAGTCCGTAAATTGGCGGAAAAAACCATGAGTGCGACAAAGGATGTCGGTGACGCTATCCAAAAGATACAAGACGGCACCAAGAAGAACATTGAAAACGTCGAGCGATCGGGAAAAACAACGGAAGAAGCAACGGATTTAGCAAATCAATCCGGCGATGCATTACTTGAAATCGTTTCTTTGGTTGAATCCACCTCGGACCAAGTCCGATCCATTGCCACAGCTTCCGAAGAACAATCTTCAGCGAGCGAAGAGATTCATCGAAACGTTGAGGACGTCAACCGAATTTCATCAGAGACTTCGCATGCAATGCAGCAATCAGCACAAGCCGTCAGCGAGCTGGCGAACCAAGCACAGGTTTTAAAAACGCTCATCCAAGAGATGACCGCCGAAAGCAATGCAACACAGGCTATTGCCTCCGGTCCGCGCATGCTTTCATAAGAGGAACTCTGGCAGGAGCCACCTGACTGACACTCGTCAACAGAACGGATTGAGGCCGGACATTTTTTTGTTCACCGGCCTCAATTTGTTTTTTCTGATTAGGATAAACGAATTTGCCCCCACCCTTCTCTCATTTCAACATTAACGCGACGTAAAAGGTCTCGCCTCTTTGACCATAGACGCTTCCAGAACCCAAAACGTCGCCTGAATGAGCTCAATTTCCCCACACCAATCGGGATCGCGCCAGGAATCAAAATCAAAAATTTTTTCCCAACTGCGTTGCTTCTCTTGCTGTTGCTGTTTGGGCGATATCGTAGCGGCACGCATCTCCCACGCGTTGTCCTCTGCTTCTGAAGGTGCAAAGTACCAGCCGTTGAGACAGTAATGCCACGCCATGAAATCGGAGAGCAGAACCAAGGAACTGTCGATCTCGATCGTAAGACGCACTCCAGGAGTACCCGGGGCGAGATAGCCACTGCAACGGAGATCCGGCCGTGGTGTTGCCCAGGCCCAGACGGGATATTTCCCGGATTTTCGGGGCCGCTTCGGAAGCCGGCATTCCATTTGCGCAACCATCCAGCCGTAAGCGTTATGAAATCCAGCCATAGAACGACGACCATCGCCAATCAGGTATCCTCTCTGCAGAAGGGCCTCATAGGCGGATTGGGAAAGGATATGATAAAAAATCATATAATCAGCCGAACTCCCTTGAGGTCAGCCAGACCGTACATGAAGTGATTTCCAGGAGAACCGATAAACATCAAATTTGTGGGTACATTCCACTTGTGCGACAGCTCATCAATGAGCTCCGGTCCAAACTTTCCTTCGATGACAACGAATTCGATTTCGATCTCTGGATAGGCCTCATTCAGGAATTCCAGATCGTTCGCCAGCCGTGGCGGAACTTCGTCCTTCGCACGAACAATAGTGACCACCTTGATTTTGTTCGTATGCTCGTTCTGTTGAACATACAGCATGGCACGATTCAAATTGGCAAGATTGTCGCCACGAGTGAAGAAGACCATCTCCTGGGAGTTGATCTTGTCAATGATAGCACGCATCTGTTGGGTTGTGCTGGTCATACGCTTGATCAAGAACATGAGCACGGAGCGCACAAGGAAGAGGCACGCTTGTAAGATACGGATGCGGCCGAGCATGACAACGACAACCAGCAGTGCCGGAATAAAATATTCGAGGAACACGGCGAGATAAGACGGATTCAGCATGGCGTTGCCGATCAGGCCGGTGATGACAGCGGCAATCGCGATCATAACCGAGGCGAGCGGTGCGGTCTCCGGTCTTGGCAGGCTGGCGCGTTTTGTCTTGAGATACAAATTGCCGAGGCCGAACAATGCCATCACGGTCAAAAACGAGATCGTGTAGACCCCAGCCAGGGCCTTGAGTTCGCCTTCCGTGATCAAAAGGACCGATACGGTCAAGAGAAAGAAGGTGATGACAATGCGGTGTGTTGTCCCCCGCCGATTTACCTTGAGGAAAAACTGCGGCAGACAGCGATCAAGGGTTATACGTCGAACGAGACCATTCACGCCGACAAAACTGGTCAAAACCGCGCCCGAAAGCACGAGTGCAGCGTCAACTGACACAAGTAAAGACAGCCAATTCCCTCCAGAGATAGTACCCATATGTGCGAGGAGCGCTTCCTGATGAGTCGTGACATCCTGCATGGGAACCAAACACAACGCCAGGAGGGCCATGCTTGGATTGATGATCGAAACAGCCGTCCACATATTTCTCAGCGTCTTCGGAAAGACGCCTTCGGCCTGTTCTTCGACATAGTTCGCCGAACTCTCAAAGCCGGAAATACCAAGAAGCGAAGCGGAAAATCCAAAAAACAAGGCTACGGCAAAGCCGCCCTCACTCGGGGTGGCGAGATTCTGATAAAAGATACCAAGACCGTTGTGGACAATAAAAAGACCGCCAACCCCAAGCAAAAGAGCCATACTCGTCAGATGAAAGAGAAAAATAACGATGGCCACCCCGGCAGACTCGGATATCCCGATAATGGTCAGGATCGAAAAAAACGCCAGCACGCCGATGGTCGCACCGATGATCGGTATGTTGCTGTAAATAGCATGAACATAGTGCACGGCTTCGCTGGCCGAAATGACGGCGGTCGCCATATAGGAAAGCACGGTCAGGCAGGCCGCTATGGACGCCCGAAACTTGCTTGTGGTGTTGAGCAGAGCGTTGTATGCGCCACCGTTCAAAGGCAGTGCGCCGACAACCTCCCCGTAAATGGATCGAAAGAGATACAACACCACAGCGACCATAAGGAGCGCCACGGGAGCCCATCGACCGGCATAAAGAATAGCCAGCGCGGAAACATAAAGGCATGACGAGGTGATGTCGTTGCCGCAGATAGCGGTTGAGGGCAATGTGCCCATTCCGCCTTTTTTATGCGATGTGATAGTACTTACGGGGGCCAGATCGTCAGGAGCCCCTTCCGTGGACGACTCAACATCATTGAGCTGACTCTCGGTTACGCTCGCCATAACGAAACACTCTCTTTGCTACCGTTTCAAATGAACCCTTTGAAAAGAGCCTCGGTTTTGTTTCCAAATTATTGCAATCAGATGAGCCATAATGCAATGATAACCTTGGCCAAGAAGGGAGTCATCCGTTTTCGTTACACATGTCGAATCTTCTGAATACTGACATTTTCGCCGTAACTTCTCCAGGTGCAAACTCAAACGTGCTGCTTCCGTTCTCTTGGGGGCCAGAGCCAGCAATCCTCATCCCTACTCATCACAAAAATCGCACTGGACTGCCATCTCAACCAACGATAAAGGCCCGTAATGGACAAAGACGCAATTCTCACCGATCTACAAAAATTTTTGGCCCCATCCAGCATTCTTGTCGATGCGCCATTGGCGCGGTTTTGCACATGGAAAATAGGCGGTCCGGCCGACATCCTGGTTTCTCCTGCATCTGTGGAAGAGGTCGCGCAGGTCAAACACTACGCTCATCAGAACGCGCTCCCCATGGTCGTCATCGGGAGTGGCTCTAACATTTTATTCGATGATGCCGGTTTTCGTGGAATTATTATGCGCATCGGGGAAAGTTTGTCCGAGTTTTCCATTGATACGAACGGATTTGTCCGCGTCGGCGCAGGCATCTGGACTCCAGGCTATGTCCGCCGCGTGGCCAGCGCGGGCTTTGCGGGCTGCACCCACGCTATTGGTATTCCCGGCTCACTGGGAGGCCTTATTGTTATGAACGGCGGGATGTATCGAAAACGAATCGGCGAACAATTAGTTGAAGCAACAGTGGTCCATCATGACGGAACCATTGGCACCCTGTCGCACCAAGACTGCGCATTCGGCTATCGTTCGTCCCGGCTGCAGCACGAAGACATAATCCTCGTTGGCGCAACGTTCCAATATACACATGGCAAAACGACAACACTGCGCCGCGAAATGCTCAACACGTTGCGGGAGCGAAACCGAAAATTCCCGCGCAAACTCCCCAATTGCGGCTCGGTGTTTCTAAGCGAGCCCACCCTCTATGAAACGGTAGGCCCCCCGGGAAAAGCCATTGAAGAGACCGGACTCAAAGGCGAGCGCTGTGGCGGAGCCGTGATATCACCACAACATGCCAACTTCATCGTCAATACCGGCGGTGCAACCTCGGCAGATATCCTGCGTCTCATTTCAAAAATTCGCGCCGCGGTGTATGCACGCACCGGCCATAAACTGGGATGCGAGGTCAGACACCTTCCTCCCACCGGCACCATGCAACCTGCCCATATCAGCGCAGATCAGTATTTTCTTCATGTGTGACTCCAATTTTCGCTGCTCAACGAAAAGAGTCTCGACCGCCCCCTTCCCCTCTTCTGACTGAACGATTGAAGTTTTCCCCCGGAAATGAGAGGAATACGCATGAAAGACGTACCAGCCCACAATCGAATGTACAAAGCGGCTTTGGAAATTCCTTATGATGTCAGATTTATCCCCACCGTACAGCATTGCTCGGCGAACTTGCTGAAGCTAGGGGGAGGCGACCCGGAAGAAATACGTTCGTTTTCCTTGGCCTTGGACGAAGTCTTGTGCTTCATCATCGACGCCTATCCTGATGAAGACATGCTCGAATCCATTCATCTCGATATTGAGCTTTTTGATGATGGTGTCGTCATCGCCTCTATTCGAAACACCGGCCCCCCCATCCACGCGAGCCGCATTCCTCAGTACGATTCCGAAGCGCCCCTCTCGGATGTGGACGGACTGTGGTTTTACCTGGCCCGCAAGCTTGTTGATGACCTCCAATTTGTGAATCGTGGCATGGACGGCTGGCTTGTGGTCATAAAGAAAGCACTCGCCACGACCACGTTCAAAATGGCCGCACCACGTGCTGCAACCCATCATGCCAAAACCCGCGATTTTTCAATCCGATTGGCCGAACCGGGTGACGCCAGTGAGCTGATAGACTTAGCCTACGATACCTACCGGTATACCTATACGGACCCTGAATTCTATGATGAGAAGCAATTACAGAACGCCCTTGAATCCGGTCAGATGGTTTCTTTGGTGCTGACCACCGAAGGCGGGGGCATTATAGGTCAAATTGCGTTTTACAAAACACCTGAGGAAAACGCCTGCGCGTATGTGGGTGGTCTGATGATCGGGACGGCCTACCGTCGGACACGCGCCGCCTTCATCATGACGCAAAAACTGGAAGAGTTCGTCGAGAAAAACCCGCTGGACGTGGACTTATACTGGGGCTGTTCCGTGACGGCCCATACGCTGTCTCAAAAATTGGTCGCCCGCATCGGCGCGCATCCTCTGGCGCTGTTTTTAATGGTGGGCCCCCCCGTAACATATTCCAATATGACGATAGATTCACAGGAACGTGAGTCGTATGTCTCCTACCTTCGATTGACCAAAGAAAACAAACTCTCGACGCTCTATCTGCCGGCACCACATCACGACGTGATGTCGCCCTTGTTGGCGCAAGTCAACTGCAACGCCAGCTTATCGGCCGACACCGCGGAGCCCGTTGGAAGCAGCACAACGTATATTGTACATGAGTTTATCAATGACAGTCTCGCCCACATCCGACTGAACGAGCTTGGCTCGCAGTGGTCAACGGACTTGCGGAAGAAGATATTCTCCTTACGCAACAAAGAAATAGACTCCATCGTTATCCATATTCCAGCCTGGCAACCGTTACCGCCCGACATTGATGCCGTGTTCATGAATCTCAACGCGGTGTTTTGTGGTGTCAGCGCTATCTCTGTCCAAGAATATTACGTGGTGTATTGTGCGCCGGTAGGCAATGTGAATTTTGATAATATCAATTTGGCGGACCCGCTGGCCGAGAGGCTGAAAGACTATATCCAAGGCCTCTACAAGACCATGCTGGGAGGCTAACGCGAATGCAGGAACAGAATACGGCCAACCGCGTGACCCGGAGCGGATTATCAATCCGAAAATTTGCGCTGCTGCTCATCGGCGTCAGCTCCGTCACCTGGATGGGGACCAGTATATACATCCCCGCCCTGTCCATCATTGAATCTGATCTGGGGCTGAACGCCACCCAAATGGGGACCACCCTCACCATTTACTATATCGTCTACGCGCTGCTCATGCCGCTGGTGGGACCACTGTCCGATTCCCTAGGACGCCGTGTTTTTTTGTTGTTGGGGTCTCTCCTCTTTTTGGCCGGAAGCATCAGTTGCGGTCTCTCCGATGGCGTTTCCACACTCTATATTGGACGTGGATTGCAAGGCGCGGGGGCCGGCATGCTTCAGGTTCCGGTCATGGCGATGGTCAGCGATGAATGCAGTGGAGAAGTGATGTACCGCATTTTAGGGATATTGGGAGCCCTGACCGGTATCATCCCCGCCCTCTCGATGATTCTGGGAGGCGCTTTGGCGCAGTATGGAAGCTGGCGAATGATCTTTTCGTTTTTAGCCGTGATTTCACTGGTCACGACCGTACTCTGCTGGCTTTACCTCAAGGAAAGCCTCCCTCAAGAGCGACGCACCAAAGCATCCGGCATCATTTCCGTCATCATGGGATATCGTTCCATGCTGTTTTCGCGGCAAATGCTCACCGTGGGAGGACCTCTCATCATCAGCGCCACGGCGCTCGGTGCGTTTTATACGACAGCGCCGTTTATTGTGAGTGACACGTTCCAGCTCTCCTCGGTGTACCTGGGCGTGGTCAACATTCTGTTTGTTGCTTCCGCCGCAGCAGGACAATACCTGTCCTCCAACGCCATCAAACGCTGTTCCGCTTCCACAGTGTATGTCATCGGCGGGATCATCGCCTTGCTGGGGGGATGCTCCTTCGCCGGGCTGCATGTCGTTTCTGCTTTGAACACCATGCTGATGCTCGTCGTTCCCGTAGCCCTGTTCGCGTTCAGTTTTGGATTCATGGAACCGGCCGGACTCAAATCGATTCTCACATCCTTCCACGCCAATTCCGGCATGGCTTCAGCCTTGTACGGAAGCCTCCTTCTCGCCATGCAAGGGCTGGGCAGCCAAGTGGCGGGCACACTCATGCACTTGCCCTCACCCCCCATCACCACGCTTGTCCTCATCATGACCCCGGTAGCACTGCTCATGGGCATCACCGCCATAACGGCCAGGGGGAATCTGCGGTAGTCGTGATGCATTCAAAAACATGCTGACAGTTTTAATGGTTACGATTTGGGGAGAGATCCCCAATGCAATAATTAAAAAAGGCAGCAAAATGACTCTTACTGGGAACGGCTCATAATGGCAGATTCCTCGTAATTCTCAATTTACTCTTCTCAATACCCCGGAATCCGGAAGGCGTATCGACAAAGAGATCAATTGTTCTGTATGTCATCATATTGCACTAACTCAATGGTGTTTCCTTCAAAATCCTTCATATATGTAGCCCAGACGCCAGGACGTAAATTTTGCGGATCGCAATTGAATTCTACGCCTTGCTTCACAAGTTGCGCGTGGAATTCATGAATCCCCTGTACGCTTAGAGCGAAATGCGTCAATCCGAAATCACACTGGTTAACAATATACGCAGGTTGTCCTTCAGGATGAATATAATGGAACAGCTCCACTTGAGCACCGTGTCCTCTCAACATGACAATGTGCGTCTCGGCATTGTTCAGCCCTACGACGTTGCTTAATGGGGCACCAGATCGACGGTTTGCCTCCCAAAGTATTTCGAAACCCAACAAATCTCGATAGAAATGAAGTGCTTTATTCATATCCTTGACGGAAATGGCCACATGATGAAAATGTAGAGTCATTGTCATTTCTCAACCTCTCCAGTCTGTTTCCTTCCCTGTGCTTCCCCGCGCCATGGGGGTGAACGCGAGGAAGCTGTTTTTGGGAAGGAGATTATTATTGAAAACTATTTATTTTCCCGTGCTTTCTTACGAGACACACCAATGAAAGCGAATATGCCATAAACAACCATCAAACCAACGATGCCGTACATCCACATTTTCGTAACGACTACATCTTCCATTGTCTCTCTCCTTACTCTTCTACATCTGCGTATGCTTTCTCAATGATCATGGTCAGAACCCAACCCACAACAACGCAGGCCACGATAAACATGAGTGAATTACCAAACAGTTCCCAAATAAACATGGTGCATCTCCTTACGCGGTCACAATAGTTTCTTGGGCGCGTTTCAGTTCCGTACGAGCTCTTTTGGTCAACAGACCGGGCTTAGTGTCCATGATCATGAGTGAGCCAACGCCAACCACCAGGCTGGCGAGCACGGTAATGTACACATTAGGGTATTCAGACAGACCGATGAGATGAGGAAGTTCCGTAAACGACCAGGCGCAATTGGCGATCCAGGCCGCGAACATCGTCAGTAGCGCCGCACCGTTGGATCGTTTCCAAAACAACCCGAATGTTACCAGGAAGAAGACCGGCACCAGCCAGGCAAAAAGCCAGTTAATGGCAGCGACAATGGGTGGCAAAAAGGCGGCCACACCAACAGCCAATATGGACAGAATCACGATACCCCAGCGGGCAACACGGCGTTCATCTGCTTCCGTGGCTGCCGGGTTGAAAAGGTTCTTATAGATGTCCACTGTAAAAATCGTGGCCGGCGTCATGGATGTCATGGCGAAAGTAGAGAGTACGGCGGCGAGAAATGAGGCGAGGAGCCATGCCACGAGCCAGAAAGGAAAAAGGTTCAGAATCATGGTTGGTGCGGCCAGTTTGGGCCCCATAGCGTGAAACTCGGGGATACTTTTGGCGGCCAACCCCATAGCGACCGTGAAAACACCAAACAAACCATTTACCGGAGCGGCAATCCATACGGCTCTTTTGACGGTTTTTTCACTCTTAGCCGACATGGCGGTTTGTAAAAGCATCTGGCTTATGCCCTGACAAAACACAATGGAAAGAGTCGCACCGAGGGCAAACGTCAGCATCAAATCCGGTGTTCCCCAAATGCTCAACATCCAATCTTGGTCTTGATTGATATAATAGTTTGTCACGCCTTCCCAACCCTGGGGCAAACTGGTCGTCAGCGCGAACCCGGCTACAATAAGACCTAAATACATAAACACCGTATTAATCAGGTTTACCCAGCCGATTTCTTTCATTCCGGCCAACACGACATACAATAACCCCAGCACAGCACCTAAAATGGCTCCATTCTGAATAGACCATCCGGTCATAGTGGCGATGATGATCCCCAACCCCTGGCATTCCAGAGTTAAAATCCCCCAAATAACCGCAGCCATAACACAGGAAACCACCAGTCGGGCCGTACTTCCAAAAAGCATCTCCACAAGCTCCGGCATAGTGGAAACGCCCAATCTGCGAGCCCAGCGACCGGTGGCCAAACAGGCCACCACCAGCAGAATCACATGACCAAAACTGAACCACATGCTGATGGCACCCATGTGCCACGCATTTTCAAACAATCCCAGGATGTGAACTGTGCCCAACACGGTAAGAGCCATTGTCACGCCCACTACGGCCACAGGCAGGTCGCGATTGGAGAGCAAAAAGGAGCCACTTGCTTCAGACTGAGCAGCCTGAGCTCGTTTTTTATGAATCCAATATCCGACTCCAAGTATGACCAATGCCTCGTACAAAATCACAGAGACAAGCAATCCGTAATTCATTCGCCTTCTCCTTGTGGTCGCAGGGTACAAGGGAGACACGAGACGCGTGGATCTCGCGTCCCCCTTGCGACCTTCATGGCATGCTTAATACATGCACTTGAGGCCTATCCTGCTGGATAATAATGAAGTTTATTTGCTCATGCCGCTCATTTTTTCGAGCAGGCTGACATAGGCGAAGAAATCCAGCTCACCCATGTCTTGGGCTTTCATGATGCCCCAGAATTGGCGCACCATAGCGGTGATAGGCATAGGAGCGTTGGTCTGCTTGGCGGCATCCAACGCGATGTCGAAGTCTTTGGCCATTTGCGATGCCGTAAAGGCCGGAGCGAAATTGCGTTCCTTCAGAGCGTTGACTTTGTAGCCTACGAGCGGTGAGGCCACGACAGAATTGGCGACAATATCAAGCATCTGTTCCCAATCCATGCCCCCGGCTTCACCAAACGCCAAGGCTTCACCCACCATGGCCGAAGTAATCCCGACCATCATGTTCAGGGTTAACTTCAAGAACCGGGCTTCCTCGCCGGTTCCCACATGAAACTGTTTGGCGCCCATAACTTCAAACAAGGGAAGTACCCGGTCGTAGGCGTCTTGAGGGCCGGAAGCGAAGATGGTTAAATTACCGGCTTGAGCCAAAACGGTGCTTCCCGAGACTGGCGCACGCAGATAGGACACCTGTTTTTCCTTTGCCATGCCATCCACTTCTGCCGAGGCGGTCGGGGAAACCGTGCTCATATCGATATAAACTGTACCCGGTTTCATGGTATGGAGCACACCGCCATCATTGATGGAAATCAGCTTGAGTGCCGTATCGTCAGAAATCATGGAAACGACGACATCGCACTGGGCCCCCAGTTCGGCCAAAGTGTCTACAAATGTAGCTCCTTCATCGACAACTTCCTTAGCCTTGGATTTGGTGCGGTTGTAGACCAACACCTCATATCCTGCCTTAAGCAGATTCTTGGACATGGGGACGCCCATTTTGCCAAGACCGATCCAACCAATTTTCAGTTTTTCGGACATTTGAGCCCTCCAATATGAAATTCATTGAGAACCAAGCACGGAGAAGAACCCCCTCTCCGTGCATGAAGTATCGATACTACAACTCCGTCCACGGTGCGGGCGACACCACCACAGCAAAGCGCAATGTCTGACCACCGACAGGTTTCACGCCGTGAGCCGCTCCTGGAGGAATCCACAAGCAATCGCCCGGGTTGAGAAGGAATTTTTCACCTTCCACTTCGGCGTCTCCCGTTCCGGACAAGATGAAATAGCAATGCTCGCGGCCGGGATGGGTATCCAACTCGGCCTCACCGCCGGGGCGCACTTCCGTACAAAACAGCGTGTAGTGTTTGGCACCGGTCTCTTTGGGAATAAGAACAAAAGCGTCGGTGTCGATGTGTTTGGGCGGGCAGGCTGAGGGCAACTCCTCCATGCTGAAAACTTTGGCCGGGGCGTAGTCGTTGCTTTCGGGCAGAGGATCACTCCAGGGCGGCGGAGAAACAACCACGGCAAAGCGTAACGTCTGACCACCGACAGGTTTGACGCCGTGCTCTGCTCCAGGAGGAATCCACAGGCAATCACCTACGCGGAGGCGAAATTTCTCACCATCCACTTCCGCATCACCCACACCGGAAAGGACAAAATAGCAGTGCTCGCGCCCAGGATGGGTATCCAGCTCGGCTTCGCCGCCGGGATGGACTTCCGTACAAAACAGCGTGTAGTGTTTGGCACCGGTCTCTTTGGGGATAAGCACAAAGGCTTCGGTGTCGATGTGTTTTGCGGGACAAGATGAAGGCAATTCCGACATTTTGAAAACTTGAGCTTTTGCGTAATCAGACATTATTCCCTCCGACTGCGTTATCGTTTGCATGAACAATCACAAATTGTTCAATA
The DNA here is from genome assembly GCF_000429305.1 of Desulfovibrio inopinatus DSM 10711. Taxonomy (NCBI): domain Bacteria; kingdom Pseudomonadati; phylum Thermodesulfobacteriota; class Desulfovibrionia; order Desulfovibrionales; family Desulfovibrionaceae; genus Desulfovibrio; species Desulfovibrio inopinatus. The sequence continues at coordinate 158,570 of NZ_AUBP01000002.1, read as the reverse complement.
GAATTCGCACAAAAGGTCGCTTCACAAACGTTAATACACCTCGCATCCAGGCAATCCACACGAGATGAGGTGATCGCTGGGATAGTTGGTGATGATCTGACATCCATCTTTCGTAACCACGATTTCTTCTTCAATACGGGCCGCACCAGATCCATCGGCCGCTCCACACCATGTTTCCACGGCAAAGACCATACCTTCTTTGATTTCCGTGGGATGCTCGAAATTAAAACGACGCGATAAAATGGGACGTTCCCACAGCGAAAGGCCGATACCGTGACCGTATTGCAACAGGTACGCCTCGTCTTCATTGCGGTATCCAAATTCTTTGGCTTGAGGCCATTGTTCAGCCACATCCGCCGTCGTCACACCAGCTTTAATGACGTCGATACCTGCGGAAATCCATTCTGAAGCTTTTTCATACGCTTCGATTTGGTACTTATTAGGCTTGCCGCAGATAAACGTCCGATAATAGCATGTGTGGTAGCCATTGAACGAGTGCATGATGTCCAGAAAAACCATGTCGCCGGGCTGAATGATCCGGTCGGCAAAGGTGTGGGAATGCGGTTTGCCACGGGCGCCGGAAACCACATTGACGCATTCTACCCGTTCCGAACCAAGCAGGAAGAGCTTTTCATTCGCCAGAGAGACAAGCTCATTTTCCCTTCGACCGGGACGAATGGCTCGCGCGATGTCTTCGTAGACCGCATCAACCATGGAAGCGGCCTGTTTCAGCAGTTCGATTTCATTGGCGGTCTTGATTTCACGCGCGTCCAGCATCGCTTGTTGCCCGTCAACGACGGTAATACCTTCATCTTCCAAGGCGCGGAGCATGGACAGCTCGATCAAATCAACACCTAAAGGCTGGTCGGCAAGACCGTAATCCGAAAGAACGCGTTTGATCTGACGAGCGAAGGCTTTTTGTACATCCATGGCTGGAGGCAGGGAACCGCACATGTTGGAAATAGGTGCCTCCATGCGATCTTCCATCCATGGGCACGTTATGCGTTTGGCCGGAAGCGCCGGATCAAAGAGATACGGTTTGCCCTTGCTGGGACAAAGTGCATACCTATTCATCTTATCGCGACACCATTCACCGATGTGTGTACCGGTAATGTAGCGAATATTGTCAAAATCGAAGGTCAGGACAGCACCCAAACCTTTGTTGTTGACCGCTTGCTGGGCACGTTCGAATCGTTCCTGAATGAGGCCGCTAAAATCGACACCTCGTTCCCAGTCAGTACCCATTGTGCCCCATGTGGCGGTGGCATGTGGTTGATTATAATGCATTGTATACCTCCAAGACGTACATCGTCTGCACGATGCGTTAACGTTTACGAGGCGGGGTATGCACGGCCCGTCCAGACCAATCCAAAGCCGCTTCAAGCACGGTTTCGGAAAGACTTGGATGGGGTTTGATTACATGGTGTAAATCTTCTACGACGCCTTCGACACCCATGAGAGAGATGGCTTCACCAATCATCTCGGTGGCCCCCTCACCGGCTATGTGCACCCCCAAAATTTCGCCGCTATGTCTGTCGCCCACAATTTTTACAAATCCATCCCCTACCCCTTTTGCAGCAGCCGCACCGCTGAACTTGTATGGAAAACGTCCAATGGAAACCGAAATCCCCTGGTCTTTGGCCTGGTCTTCCGTCAGCCCGACACTTCCGATTTCTATTGGACCCCAAATACAGCTCGGAATGAGCATCTTGGGAGCGTTCGTCAGATGACCAGCCAACATCTCTACGGTCGCTTCGGCTTCGGCTGAGGCCTTGTGTGCCAACATCATGCCGCCGATGACGTCGCCAATGGCATAGACCCCGGATAGGCTGGTTTGAAACGTCGTATCCACCTTAAGGAATGGTCCGTTCATAGCGAGACCGAGGTGGTCAACGCCTTCCAGACAAGGAACCCGCCCCGTTGCAGCCAACAGCCGGTCAACCGTTATGGAAGCGTTCTGACCCGACGAATCTGTAAAAGAGACAGACAGAGCGCCATCCAGAGGAGTTACGGAGGTAACTTTTGTTCCTAGGTGGAGGGTAATACCTAGCTGTTGCGCTTTCTTTCGCGTCAGGGCGCTCACCTCTGCATCTTCGGTCATAATCAGCTCGGGCAGCACTTCAAAGATGGTGACTTGGCGTCCCATATTCGCGTAAATGCCCGCCATTTCCACACCGATGACTCCCCCCCCGATGATCGCGATCCGTTCGGGTACATTCTCTTCATCCAAGGCGTGATCCGTCGTCTGGATCAACTGCCCGTCCACGGTCAGAAAGGGCAAAACCTGGGGGCGTGATCCCGTAGCCAGCAAAATATGTTTGGCCTGATAGTCTGTGGTCGAACCGTCGTGAGCCTGCACCGTCACGGAGCCGGTTCCGTTGATCCGCCCCGAACCGCACGTCACCTGCACGCCATTAGCTTGCAACAACCCGGCGATGCCACCCACCAGGCCTTTCACCAAGGAGCGCTTGCGCGCTACCACAGCGCCGACCGAGATATCCAACTGCTCATTTCCAGTTAGTACGGTGGAACATTTCGCCTGTTTGAAGAGTTTGCTGTCATTGTAGAAGGACTTCGTCGGAATACAGCCGCGATTCAAGCACGTTCCACCCAGTGCGTCCTTTTCCACAACCATGACGGACATGCCCAGTTGTGCCGCACGAATCGCGCCCACGTAGCCGCCGGGCCCACCGCCGACAATAATGAGATCGAACATGGTCATATCCTTATATCTTCAAGAAAGTGAAAGCCGGGTTTTCCAACTTGATCTTTAAACTCTTTAAGAAGTCGGCCGCCATGGAACCGTCTACGATACGATGGTCTACCGAAAGCCCAAGCGTCGTGACTTTATGTTGTTTCACTTGACCGTCCTCCAGGTACAATTCTTCTCTCGTTGCGGGCACGCTCAGAATACCGGACTGTGGCGGATTGAGGATCGCGGTAAATTGTCGAACCCCCGTCTGGGCCAAACTGGAGACGGTGAAGGTGCCGCGTGTCATTTCGTCTATGGTCAACTTCCCGTCACGGGCGCGGGCGACAAGATCGCTTCGTTGCTGCGCCACTTCCGCCAAACCGGCTGTGTCCACATCGGCCAAGGCCGGGACGATCAGTCCGCCGGGGAGAGCGACGGCCATTCCCACATTGATTCGTTCGTTGTAGCGAATGGCTTCTCCCGCCCCGCCCCCTTCATATGAGGCATTAATCTCGGGAAATTCCCGCAGACATAGGGCTACAGCTTTGAGGAGAAAGTCATTGATCGAAATTCGCACTCCAGTATCCAGCTCAAATTGGGCAAGCACTTGTTTGCGAAAGGTCAATAGCGAATCCAGGCAGATATCCATAAAGAAATAGATATGTGGAGCGCCGAACTTTGATTCGCACATGCGACGCGCAATCACCTTGCGCATCGTGTTCATAGGCACGACGTTGGATCCGTTGGATGCGGTCGGTACGGCGGTTTGCGCATGAGACGTTTCGGCTTGCACCGCGTTCTGTACATCGGCCCGCATGATTCGACCGCGTACTCCCGTCCCCTGGACCTCTGCTAAATTCACGTTCTGTGCAGCCGCTTCAACTTTGGCCAAACTTGAAGCCTTGGGTTGTTGTGCAATCGCGGCTTGAACATCCTTGTACAGGATTTCACCGGTCGGGCCGGTGGGAGAAACGGTCTCTAAGGCGATGCACTTGTCTTTGGCCAATTGTCGCGCTGCAGGTACGGCCCGAACAATGCCGGAGTCCGAAACATTCGGCGTCGAATGCTGTACAGTACAAGGAGCAGTTACATTTTCATCGCCCTGTGTGGCCGATGATGGAGTGATGTCCCCTAATCCGGAAAAATCCGTTCCCGGCTCGGCGATATACGCCACAACAGTGAGGAGATCGGCCTCCACTCCTTCGCCATAGAGGATTTTAGCCAACACCCCCGAGGCTGGCGCTTCCACCTCGGTAGTCACCTTTTCGGTTTCTACGATAAAGAGGGGCTCGCCCTGCTGCACGGTGTCACCTTCATGGTGCAACCACTGCGTAATCATGCCTTTTTCTACCGTAACGCCCAGCATCGGGAGAACAACTTCGGTCACACCCTGCGCCGGTACAACCTGCTCTTGCGTTGTCGACGGCGTTTCCGAAACGGGGGCCGGAGTGGTTTCTTGAGCGGATGCAACCGGCGTCGCCGGACTGCTTTCTCCTGCTTCCAGGACATGGGAAACCACGGTCAAAATGGGAACTTCCTTGCCTTCCGGGATCAAAATCGGACCGAGAATTCCCGAAGCGGGCGACTCCACTTCCGTGGTGACTTTTTCCGTCTCCACGACGAACAGAATTTCGCCTTTCTCAATGGAGTCCCCTTCCTGTTTCAGCCATTGGACCACTGTACCGTGTTCTACGGTAACGCCCAGCATGGGGATGACGATTTCGACAGCCATGAGATTCCCCTTTAATATTGAGCCAACCGTTCAATAGCGGGCATGAGATCTTTAACGTCGGGAATAAAAGCCTGCTCCAGGGGAGGAGAAAAAGGTACCGGAGTATCCGGTGAACAGACCCGGACAACGGGCGCTTTGAGGTATTCCACTGCTTCTTCAGCAATGATGGCCGAAATTTCGGCTGCTGCGCCGCATGTTTTATGTCCTTCATCGGACACAATCACTTTACCGGTTTTCTTCACCGAATTCAGGATGGTTTCTTTATCCAGAGGAACCAGGGTGCGAGGATCAATAACCTCCACACTGATTCCTTTTTCAGCGGCAAGCTTTGCAGCATCCAAAGCACGCTGGACCATGGCCAACGTTGCGACGATTGTAATATCCGATCCTTCATGGCGAATTGCCGCTTTGCCGAATGGAACGGTATAGTCTTCTTCCGGTACATCTCCTTTCGTGATGTACAGTTTTTTATGCTCTACAAACATGACCGGATTATCATTTCTAATGGCTTCAATCAGCAGGCCCTTCGCATCGTAGGGCGTGGCCGGAGCGGCTACATAAAGCCCAGGAACCTGCATAAACCAAGATTGCAAGGATTGAGAGTGTTGAGCCGCCGTTCCTCGCCCCGCGCCGATATTGGTACGCAGGACCATGGGTACCTTCCCTCGACCGCCGAACATATAGTGCATTTTGGCCATCTGGTTAACGATCATATCCATGCATACTGTCGTGAAATCCATGAACATGATCTCTACCACCGGGCGCATGCCCGTTAGCGCAGCGCCCACGCCCGCGCCTACAAAACCAGCCTCGGCTATGGGCACGTCCACGACTCTCTCTTTGCCATATTTGTTCATCAGACCGGCAGTAACCTGAAATACACCGCCGAATTGTCCAATATCCTCACCCAGAAGGACCACGGCATCGTCGGCCGCCATACATTGATCCAGGGCTTCGTTGAGTGCTTTGCAGTAGGTAATCTGTCTCATAAAACTAGCCCTCGTTTACGTAGATATCGTGATACAGTTCTTCCAAGAGAGGGAATTCAGAAGAACGTGCGAATTCTACACTCTCGTTAATACGCGCGGTCACGGCGTCATCCAGCTCGGCCAGTTCGGCCTTCGTGGCTTCTTTTTCTTTGATTAAATATTTGGCGAACCGCTCAACGGGATCTTTTTTACGCCATTGTGCTATTTCCTCACGGGAACGATACCGCTCTCCTTGATTGGGATCGCCCTCATGGTGACCGCGCCAGCGATACGTTTTACACTCGATAAGACTCGGTCCTTCCTGTGCTCGGGCTCGCTTGGCCGCCTTTTGCGCTGCTTCGAAAACCTCAAGCACGCTATTGCCGTCTACAGTCTGCCCCGGCATATCGTATGCCATGGCTCTTACCGACAGATCACGGATAGGCGTTTGATTTTCATGGGGATTGGAAATGCCATAAAGATTGTTTTCACAAACATAAATTACAGGCAGTTTAAATTGAGCTGCCAGGTTGAGACTTTCGTGAAACGTTCCATTGTTGGAAGAGTTGTCACCAAAAAAACAAACTGATACTTGATCGGTCTTTCGCCACTTGGCAGACCAGCCCGCGCCTGTGGCAATAGGTAAACCGCCGCCCGCAATGCCGTTGGCACCCAGGATGCCGATATCCATGTCTGCGATGTGCATGGAGCCGCCCTTGCCTTTACAGTATCCGCTCTTTTTACCGAAGAGTTCGGCCATCATCTCATTGAGCTTGGAGCCTTTGGCAATGACATGACCGTGTCCCCGGTGCGTACTGGTAATGTAGTCGTCGTCACGCAGGGCTGAGCAAATCCCTACGGCTACGGCTTCTTGGCCGGTATACAAGTGAGCCAAACCGGGAACCAACCCTCTGGCATAGAGATCCGCAATCCGCTCCTCAAACTGGCGGATGGTGACCATGGATTGGTACATCTGCAGTAAGATTTCTCGTTCTATTGGCATGTATTCCTCCGAAGAGTTGATTCTCATTTCGCAATGTACAGTGAGGCTAAAGGCAAAATGGATGCCAAATTGATTGATAGATCGATCAAGTCATATAATATACTGTGATTTTTGATAAAATGATATTTTACATCGAGGTAGCACAGTATTCTCTCTGAGAACTCAATGTCTCACCACATGTCTCAAGAGACAGTGATGAGACACCTTGAGACAAGTTTTGCCTCACGTGTCTCAAAAGAGAAAACTGGGAAACAGCTGGTAAGATCTGTTTTTCTTGGATGTCATTTCTTCGCCTTTGTCACTTCACACATGGTATGATTGTTGCTTTAGCCCCCATTTAACGGGCGTATCGGGCACCCTTCCTTCTGCATTTTCATTTGAGCTGGAGTTATGATGGATATGAAACGACCAGACTGGTTACGAATCAAAACTGTGGGAAGTCGAGATGGAAGTTGTGTTACGCAGTTATTGGGAGAACAATATACAGTTTGTGCCGAGGCCTGTTGTCCGAATCAATACGAATGCTACAGCGCAGGAACAGCCACATTTCTTTTGCTCGGTCCAAGATGCACCCGAACCTGTGGTTTTTGCGCTGTTGGCAAGCAATTGCCTGCCCCGGTTGATTTAACAGAGCCGCAACGAGTGTCGGAGATCGTGCAACGGATGGATCTCAAGTATTGCGTATTGACGATGGTGACTAGAGACGACTTAGATGATGGCGGAGCATCGCATGTTATTGACACCATAGAAGCGGTGCGAGAGATGTGCCCCGGCACTGTTGTAGAGGTGCTCCTTTCGGATCTCAATGGAAACTGGCCGGCCTTGGAGCGAGTGTTGAACGCGAAACCAGAAGTGTTCAACCACAATGTGGAGACCGTTCCTCGCCTCTATAAGCAAGTGCGTCCTCAAGCCCGGTTCGAGCGTTCCCTGGAAGTATTACATCGCGCCGCATCGCGACCGGGACAAATTGTCAAATCAGGCATGATGGTCGGCCTCGGTGAGACAACAGCTGAGACAGTGAAAACGATACGCGACATTCGGAATACGGGATGCCATGTGTTGACATTAGGGCAATACCTACAGCCTTCAGCGAAGCATATCCCTGTCAAACGATACATTACAGAAGAAGAATTCAATTCATTCAAAGAGCTTTCTATAAAAATTGGATTTACCGACGCTGCTTGTGGCTCTTTTGTACGGAGTTCCTATAAGGCTGACAGACTGTTTCACAAGGCGAGCACATCATGTTAGTGCAGAGCTCCATCGAACAGTTTACAGAGTCGCAAGCGCAGGTGGATATGTCTGATGTGTCTCACCCATGGATTGCTCCCGAACGTTTGAAGGAATTGTCTGCAGCATGGGAAGCCGTGGTGGTTTATGGGCGAGAACCGAGGCCCGACTCGGTCCGCGAAGAAGTGAAACAATCTTGGAAACGATGCCGAAAACTTGGTTTAGACCCCTACGCAAAAGTCGGGCCGCAAAGCCTGAAGGGGGCCGAGTTCAAAAAGCTGTGGAAGGCCAATGCAGAATTGGTACAGGCCGCGGCTTCTACACTGAAGATTATTGAAGTCTCGGTACGGGACACCGGGTACATTATCACCTTGGCAGATAAAAGCGGCTATGTACTTGCCGCTACCGGTGGTCGAGACATTCTGAAACAAGCCATGGCCAATCACTATCTCCCCGGTTGTTTGCGTTCCTGCGACCATGCCGGAACCAATTCCATCGGCCTGTGTTTGGAACTCGGCGAACCGGTGCAACTGGTGGGACCAGAGCATTTCCGTACCAGCATTCACGGCTGGACCTGCTCATCCGCCCCTCTTTTGGATGTGAATGGCGATGTCATGGGCGCACTGACATTGTCCGGCCCCATGTCCGAAAGTCAACCGCACACGTTGCCGTTGATCATTTCCGCGGCGCAATCGATTGAAGGACAGTTGCGGGAAAAGCGACTCAATCATGACAAGATTCGTCTCAATACGATGCTGTCTCAGATCGTCGACTCGATGTCCGAGGGCATCATTGCGTTGGACGAATCCTTGCGGGTGACGCATTGCAATTCCATGTCTGCTTACATGCTCGACCTGGAACACCAAGAGTTGGAAGGCCGCTCCATTCTGGATTTCGTTGCGCCGAACGCCCCGTTGGCCTTGGCGCTTCATAGTAAAACACCGTTTCGCAGCAAAGAAGTGTTGTTTGCTGCCATTGAGAAAAACTTTCTTTGTTCTGTGGACCCGCTGAAAAGCCACCACGGGGTGAACGGTGCGTTGATCCGCCTTTCCGAAACGCAGGAAGTCGAACAATTGGCCAAGAAACTGGGTGGCAACTATGCCAAATACCAGTTCACGGACATTATCGGTTCATCGACATCGCTGACGAAACAAATTGAATTGGCCCGCATTGCCGCAAAAATCAATTCCAGGGTCCTCATTACCGGCGAATCCGGTACGGGGAAGGAACTCTTTGCGCAGGCCATACATAACGCCAGCCGTCGAGTTCATGAGCCGTTTGTCGCCATTTCGTGCGCGGCCATTCCGCACGATCTTATTGAATCGGAACTCTTCGGATATGTCCCCGGCGCGTTCACCGGAGCAAAACGCGAAGGCATGATCGGCAAGTTCGAACTCGCCAACAAGGGAACTCTGTTTCTTGATGAAATCAACGGCATGCCTCTGGACATGCAGGCCAAGCTTTTACGAGTGCTCCAACAGAACGAAATCATGCGTTTGGGAGGAACCCGTACCATTTCCATAGACGTCCATATCATTGCGGCAACGAACACGGACCTGCTCCACGAGGTGGAACAGGATAACTTTCGTGAAGACCTGTATTACCGCCTCAGCGTGGTTGATCTCTTCATTCCCCCTTTGCGTGAGCGTCGAGGAGACCTTGAACTGCTTTGCGATCACATTTTGACGAAAAAAGCGCAACGTATGGGCTTGGTCAAGCCACGTGTCAGCTTCAAGGTTATGGATGCGTTCTTGAAATACAATTGGCCCGGCAATGTCCGTGAATTGGAAAACAGCCTGGAGCGAGCTATCATTTTGGCCGAAGGCGGGGCTATTTTATTGGAACACCTGCCCAGCCGTATATTGCGCCCACAGGAACCCACGGGATATATTCCGGAGACCACGGCAGTCCAGCCCGCAACTCAGACGATTCTTCCGACAGGAACAAAAAATCTGACAGGACAAGTGGTGACAGAGGCCATTGCTCAGGCCGACGGCAATCTCTCCCAGGCGGCAAAACTCCTGGGGATTGGCCGAGCGACGATCTACCGGAAGATAAAAGAGTTCAAAATTCCTGCTCGGGTGTCTCCATGACAAAACAGCATGATATTCGTGTTCTATGGCTGAGGAGTCTCGATTACCAGATCTGTCATGCTCTGCAAAAAAAACTTGTGGAGCAGATCATTGCCGGGGAGGGCCCGGAGACGCTCCTTTTCGTGGAGCATCATCCCGTCATCACCACAGGACGTCGCACCCAACGAAGTGATATCCTTGCCTCCGCTGATCAGTTGGCTCAAGAAGGAATTACCATATACGATGTAGAGCGTGGCGGTCTTGCCACGTATCATGGACCAGGTCAGCTGGTCATATACCCTATTCTCAATCTGCGGACCCGTAAGCTGGGTATCAAAGAATACGTCCATTTGTTGGAGTCCATGGTCATTGAGGCCTTGGCCCATTATGGTATCTCAGGGCTCATCAAAAAAGGCTTTCCCGGTGTGTGGACCAGCCCTTCGGACAAAATCGCCTCCCTCGGCGTCGCCGTGCTTCGGGGTGTCTGCTATCACGGTATCGCGCTCAATTGCTCAACGAATCTAAATCATTTCAATATGATCAACCCTTGCGGCATTGATGGCGTGCGCATGGTTTCTATGAAGTCAATATGTGAACAAACCATTCCTTTAGACGAACTCCAGCGGGTTTGCGTGGAAGCGTTCAAAACGGTGTTCGGTATACCCTGCCGTATCCATGAAGACCTTCCCGAAGACATCCGCACTGCACTTGGATTGAAACCATGCCCCATCTGCTGGGCCTGCGGAGCCTGTGAGACCGTATCTCAAAGCCCTTATGAGGGAATCGAAATCATTTAGGATAGACTCATAATTCCCGGATGAGCCTTCGTTCAATATGTGGTGTAGCTTTTTAGCGAACCGACCTTCTTTCGCGTTCCCTTTGGTTGAGACGGGAAACGCATTATGACTGATCTTGAGGAGTAACAGTCCATATCCGTTTCAAAGGAAGCTCTGCCTTCAAATCTTCATCGAGTTTTTCGTAAGTCGAAAAGAGCTGTTCAAGCAATTCCTTCTGTGACCAGAGCCTTACTCGGAAAAAGAAGTGCCATTCTTTTTTCCTTTTCGTTTTGAGTTTCGAGAAATAAGACTCACCGCATGAGACTATTGAATCGAAAACAATAACGATAAAGACAGAACCTTTCTTTTGTTCTATTTCCAGCCCGCTATAAAGCTAAGCGCCCAACAATATATGTGTTCGGTGATTGTTTGAGATCTCTGGGGGTCACAAAATCCGCTATAGCTCGACTTTGCACTACTCCTACTTCGTTTTGTTGAACGTCCGGCACACTGCGTGCGAGAGGAGCAGTTCGCGAGACACGTTGCCAAGTCTCCAAAAATTCATAGCTCGCCAACTGTGCTTCCTCGAAATCCTGCATGACGGTGGAGCTCATTTCCTTCTGAGAACTTATGTCAAATTGATGCGTTAGCGTGGTTGAAGTATGCCCGATAGAACGTTGAGCTAAAATATCGGCTCCCACGATGTTGATAAAGAATTCTTCCCCCGATTCGACGTAGCATCGATATACAAGTTCCGAGCAGATAAGGGGTTCTTTGTTCATGCTCATTAATTTAGACAACACGCTCGCCGCAGCATCGGTAATTTGGCGCACAAACTTGGAGAGCCCGGGAACCCAACCCCCAAAAGGGAAACGCCTTGTAGTGGCGAGAGCCGCCAAAAGCAGAATTTGTTCGAAAGCGTAGCGATCGCCATCATTCACATAACGACGTATAGTATCTGTCACGTTTTGAGTGGGAATACCAGCATCACCAAGCTGCTTTCCAGCATCATTGCGGAAGCGGAAAACATCAACGAACTTGTTCTTACAAGTACTTTCCGAAATTGTATTTGTCGTAATGCCGCCCCCAAGAGATTCAATAACATTTTCGCCGTCGAATATGCCCGCATGGTTATATTCGCTACCATCAAATAAACGGATCATACCGCCAAGAAATGACTCGGAGTGATATAAGAAAATGTCCCCAGTCCGGAGAGCATCTTTGGTTACGACCTGCATGTCATCACCTTTCTTCTTTTAGTATAAGGCGTTAACGAATAGAGACTCTTCTGTTTTGTCGGATTGAAGAGCAGTAGCGCCGTCAAACCTGACGAGATAATATTCAACTGCGTTTTGCCTCCGCCTTTATGTGCGGAGGCAAAACTGCAGCAGGCTTTTACCGACTGAACAACGGTTTATCTCGATAGCGCTGGTCGCATTCAAGCTCGGGGATTTGCGCAAATCGATTGTGTAACAGTGAATCGCGAACTCGATTGATCAAGTCGTTTCGAGATATCTGCGTTTGAGATTGCCTGATGTGATGACATAAGAAGTAAGTGAAGGCTCCATTACGAGAACCCGATATCGTAGCATCCGCCGCTGTTTGCCAATCCTGACATGCAGCCCACAACAGAGGTTTCGATTCCGATGTCTGGATCTGTTTGAAATGACTCGTCTGCAGATTCAATTCTGCGCCTTCAAAACGAGAAACAATATCGACTGGAGGAGAAATAAACCTACTCCGGGAACCCGTATTCGGGATAAGTTCCGATGCGGGTTGCAAGCTCATTTCTTTAAGCCCACTTTGGGAGTGACAGCAATCCAAAATGGCCTCAAAATGTACATCTTCGCGTAAATCGCTGAGAATAGCAGCGAGCATATCGTCAGTGATGTAGATGTTTTTATGCCAATCTATGTCCCAGGGACAAATCAATTCGTCAAGACCGTCTTCCAGCTCGTCAAAATCGTTTCTTTCGAGAATTTGAGACCCATGGCCTGAAAAATGGAATACGCACGTATCCCCCGGTTTGGCATTGGCAACCATCCATTCAAGACGGTGAAGAATGTCGTCGTTACAAGCACGATCATCAACGAGTACACGAATGTCATCATTCATAAAGCCATAGAATGTTTTAAGCACATTGCGAATATTCACGACATCGTTAACACAACCATACAACCTGTCCTCCTCTCTTTTGTAGTTATTAATACCTACCAATAATGCCAGTCGCCTTTGTTTCTCATATATCTTATTTTGTTGTCTGCGCAGAAGCGCCACTGACTGAGCACCTTTTCTCGCGATTTGTTTTTGAGTTTTCACAACCTCAATGATCTCGCCAAGGCCTATGGGAGCAAATTCAAAGAGGCTGTCTGTCTCGCTTTTATCCGCCAGAGTCTTTGGAATTGCATAGATGAAATCTCGTTGCCCAAGATGAGCGAAGAGAGGATTGGCCAAAGTTAACTCTCGTCTCGCTTCTGGCTTACCTTGAATCATCTCAACCTTACCAAGAATGTCCCCGCCTGTGTTGGCGATGGTTGTGTAGGCCATGTCAGTTTCGCTAACCACTTTCAAGCCGATATCGACCCTGGCAAGATCCTCAATACCAAGTTGAAGATCCGCATCGGAAGTAATCTCAAGGCGAGCATTGCTAGAATTGGAAATGGCCAATGCGTAGGAGCCCGCCCTAGCGACCTCCGTGACAAGAAAAACAGATTTTCCAAGAAAATATTCAGGAGAGATTTTACGGAGAGCCTCCCTACGAACGGAGACCAAATTCTGAATTCGCTGAAAAACGACGTCGCGAAGAACAAAAAGAAAATTCCCCTTACTTCCGAAACCAATGGAGAGTGTTGCGCCCACATTTGAAATTAAGGGTACCGAAATGTCCAATCCTACTGTAAGTTCCGTGGTCTTTTGCCAATTCATGTAGTCAACGGAATCCCCTTCTTGGACATCAACCCCAATACCAAATAGTGGATCCAAAATGGACCCCAAGTAGTTAACCCGTTTTTCATCAACAAGTTCGACAATATCACCAAGCTTAATCTGTTGACCTATGGGCCAAGCAGGTACGAAATCACCACAATTTTTCTGAATATGTTCAAGAAACTGGCGTTCAGGGCGTCGGCACATGAGACTAACCTCCCTCATTAAAAGTGTTACTTTCTGGCAAATATCGAAATCAACATCGGTTGCTCAGTAGAATCACCGCAAAGGAGATAACCTAAAGGCTTTTAGTCAGACGGCTCGGATGTGGCGGTTTCCGCCTTCTTATGAAGATTGATCCTCTTCGTTTAACATAACGAAATAGCGTATTTGTTAAATCGCAAAGAACCGGGAGAATCAAAAGATGGACAGTGAATTCCGTTGAGACAGAACAGTGGGAGCAAATAGTTTTGATTGCTACTTAGAAAGGCATACTACTACTTCATGGCTACCATGCACAAAACGAATAACAGATTAATCCATACCATTACAACCATAAAAGAAAATATTCGTATATTCAATGCCACGCTTCTTGAATCTGGTCAATGATGTTTTTTAAATAAAATATCACGTCCACCATATTTTTCCTATAAGAACATTCGTCAAGACTAATCTGGTGTGTAGTTTTTTCCTCTTTGTGCACTCTAACCCTGCTATAAAAAAGAGCATAATTGTATAGCGACATGGCGATGCTGGCAATCTGCTGATACTGATTGGCATAAGGAAAGAAAGGAATGGAGTGAGTTGCGAAGTTGCTGCCCCATTGAATCGATTCGAGAAAGCAAAGCTGCCGCTATTACACCAACAGTCTTAACGTTGACGAGGCACGTACCGCCCAATCAAACTGTCTTCCACGGCAAGAAGCTCTTTGCGACCATTCGTCGTAGCGCCAATGACCACAAGGATGCATTGGCGGTCATCAGCAGCCCGAATATTGAAGTACACGCCGTCAGCCCAAATGGAGATGTAATGGTGCCCCTTCAAGGAACGCTTGTTCCATTCCTGATGTTCATCCTGCCATTGTTGCTTCAATCGGCCGATACTGCTTGAAGACAACCCTTGCGCTTTATCTCCGAACAATGCCGTCAAAACCTCTTTGAAATCGCCGGTGGAAATGCCGTGCAGGTACAGCAAAGGTAAAAAATCTTCGACGCTCTCCGTACGCTTCAGATACGGCGGAACAAGTTTGGAGGTGAATTTGATCCCGTTGGCAGTTCTGTCGCGAACCTTCGGCACCTTCACGGGGACCGGACCCGCTCCAGTAAGAATATCACGTTCAGGAAGATAACCGTTTCGGACAACGCCCTTTTTACCGTCAGCGAGAGGCTGGGCAACACGTTCCAATAGTTCTTGAACTTCGATTTCAAGAGCTTGCGCCAAAATCTGCCTTGCTCCTTGCCGAGCCAAGTCTGTCAACATATCCCGCTTTGCAGCTTGCTCCTCGAAGATCGAAAGACTATCCTTGCTCATGGGGGACGTACTTCCAGTTTGTCGGTTTCCATCGTGGATTCTCACCCGACAGGGTACGTCACCCCTCTTACCTCTTCAAACACCACTTCTGGGTATAACTCTTTTGATAGAGGTCAAGAGTTCAAATCAAAAACGCAGCATCCAGCGCTTCCGGTTCAGATGAAACAAACACAAAAGAACTCAATAGTTATTCCAAAATGCTCAACAAAACTATCAATCCCCAACAATCTCTATTATTTCAATAAATACTATAAAATACAGACGAAGCGACCCTCCACCTTCATCATAAAGTTTCACCCCGAAAGAGGGAAAGATGAGTCTGGCATAGGGCATAGCGAGACCTCCTCTCATGCGGAGCTAGAGTGTTTATCGTTTATGTTGAACAACTTGAAATTCCGACAGATATACCGTTCATTTCAAGTCATACTGTAACCATTTAAAGTTTTTGAAGATTATTAAGAAACTTTTTCCAAAAAGTTTCTTAATCCGCCGGAGGCATTCTTCCGTTTCACTGAAAAACGCTCTAAGGCAATAACCACATCCCGCAAAAGTCAAACTTCATTGGTCTACCGACAAAACCGTGGGCTTTTCATTGGATTACATATTTTTCACTCGGGATAATATGACAGTATTGAAATCATTTAATGCTAATTCAATTGCATCATCCATATCAAGATATTGATATGAGCCCAGACGTCCCCCCAAAAGAACGTTCTTTAGCGTAGCCGCTTCAGCTTGGTATTTAGACAGTATTTTTTTGTCCTGTGGAGTGTTCACAGGGTAATACGGTTCATTCTCAGTGCCAGTGTCCAGTGAATACTCATATGTAATACATGTTTTATCTTTTACATAATTTAACTCAGGATGGTAATGTCGATATTCATGAATCCGCGTGTACGGAACCTGTGCCTCGGCATAATTCATAACAGCCGTTCCCTGAAAGTCTTCAACATCAACGACTTTATCTTCAAATCTCAAAGAACGGTATTTTAATTTCCCATGTTTATAATGGAAAAAAGCATCGATTGGTCCACTGTAAATAACAAATGCTGTTGCGGGGAGTTGATTTTGAATATCTTCAAAATCAACTCCTAATTGGACCTCAATGCGAGGATGATCAAGAATTCGTTGGAAAACTTTTGTATATCCATCGACTGGAATTCCTTGCCATGGATCGGTAAAGTAACCCATATCATAATTGAATTTCGCTGGTATACGGTTGATGATAGAGGCAGGAAGATTCCGTGGATCGGTTTGCCACTGCTTCAGTGTGTAGCCTTTGATAAAAGCCTCGTATAACTCGCGCCCCATGAGGCTTATAGCTTTTTCCTCAAAATTATTTGGATCTTTTATTAAAGCCTCTTGAGCTCGTTGTTGAATAAATTCTTTTGCTTCTTTCGGATTCATACGTGTTTTGAAAAAAGCATTGATAGTAAGAAGGTTTATAGGAATGTGATAGATACTATCTTTATATGTCGATAAGACTTTATGCCTATAATTGTTGAACGATGTAAATTGAGTTATGTAATTCCATACAGCCTCTTTATCCGTATGAAAAATATGTGATCCATAGACATGTTTTTCTATCCCTGTCTCTAAGTCATTTTCAGTGTATGAATTTCCACCGATATGATTTCTTTTATCAATAACAAGAACATGCTTCCCAAGATTTTCAGCAATTTGCTCGGCGAGTACGGCCCCATAAAAACCGGCACCAACAATGATATACTCAAGTCCCTGTTCCATGTTAACTGTCTTTCCTGTTTTTCATTATTATGAACCTGGGCGACATATGATATTTAACTTAAACGATTCACCCGCCTGGAGGAATGGCATAACATTCTATTGCAGTTTATAATGACTTCCTGTCACAGACCTAAAAAGCTTCATCTCAATGAAGGCGGTACATTGTTTAGGGGCTGTCGCTCTTACCCGGTTGTCTCTGAAAGAAAGGACTCTCCCGACTCTCGTTTGTTCATTTCAAGTCTACTATGGAGTTCCTTCACTTTTGTATTGCGGAAGCGATAAGAGCACGACTAACGAGACACGGCATTATAATCCATTTTGCCGAAGTGTTTTTCGGAACGCCCAGAAGTCTTGGACAGCTTTCAGTCCAATTCGAGAAATGCGACGCAAATTGATGCTATTCACACCACCCTGTCTTGGACGAAATGTTATGGGTAACCATGCGATATTGCGTTTTTGAGCGGATAAAACGATGGAGAGCATAACATTGGTGAGATTATGATTGGGAGGTACCAATGCAAGAGCATCACGCAGAACGTCATGCCGCATTAGTCGAAAAGGGGTATTTGCATCTTTGATATTTAATCCAAAGACAAGAAACAAAGCCAAGCGCAAAACAGATGTTACAATAACACGAGAGCTCCCATCCTGACGATGAGAGCGAACGCCAATACATGCGTCAAAGTTTTTTCGAACTTTCCAAAACTGACTGAACTCTTCAGGTAAAGTTTGCCGATCGGAATCCGTTTGGAAAACATAGTCGGCACCTGCTTCAATCGCTCGTTGATATCCATAATAGATAGTGGACCCATGCCCACCATTTGGCTTATCTTCTATCTCAAGCTGGATATATTCTTGTTTTAATCTATGAAGAATCTCTAAAGTATTATCCCGAGAACCATCGTTGACGATCAACAATCGACTTTCTGGAGATACATTGGATACTACGTTGATCCACTCAGAAACTAATTCTTCGATATTGCTTGCTTCATTGTAAGCAGGGATAATAATATAAAGTTTTTCCATATGCTAACCAAAAGTTACAAAGTTATTGAAAGAAAATTGCACCCCGAACACAAATATCATGGATATAATTTTCATTGTTATAACGCCTATTCCTAGCCATGGTGCTGCATGTAATAAAAAAGAAGATAGGCTCAGTCCAACGACAGCAGCGAAGAAAAACAGGCTGGCACGACGGAACATCTTGTCATTACAGCAAAATGTGAAACGAGCATTGGTGTAAAAAGAAAGAAGAGTACCAATGAAGTAAGTGAAAACATTAATTATTACAGGCGAAAATGAAGTCACCGACACGAAAAATGCAAAGAGCCCTAAATCAATGAGTGCACAGCTTGCTCCGATAACCCCATATCTAATAGCCTTAGCCACCGTTTGCAGTAACCAACGGTTAAATACTGTCTGCCCTTTTTGGGCAGTCAATGACGAATTAAAGAACTTCATTTCGATATTAATAAACCTAAAAAGATGAGAGAGGATAGCACATGAAAACCTATTTTACGGTAAATACGCCAACATGGTAATGGCGTTTTGTTGCCATTTGCTGCACGGTAATTTCGTATGAACCAACAGTATCAAACAGGCGAGGGGGAATGGAAGCAGTAATGAGTTCGCCATCTGCTGATTGATATGTTGATCGAGAAGGTGTATCCCCAAAGTACACTTTGACATTTCCTATTTCAAGAGGATCAAGCTTCTGTATTTTGATCCAAATGCCAGCCCCACCATCAACTTGTTCGTTGGGGACACTCCCCACTTCTGTATTTTGTGGTCCCCAATCAAGAACTTTAAAGTCGACATCGTTATAATTCCGGTCAGGAAGCCAACACACTAAGTTCCATGGGGAAGAATATATGATGTTAGAACACATGCGTTTATAGGAATCCCAATCCGAATGAAGCAAGCGGACTTGGTAGTCTTGAACGACAAGCACTTGTGAATCGCCGGTCTTGAATGGAATTGTAGGAATTCCTGTTAGCAATTGGTATTCCGGATTCTGCCACCAGCCATCAGCAAAAAGAGATTTCGGTGCTGCTTTCTTTAGAGAAGAAACAACTTTAAGCTGTTCATCTATTCTCAATTTAAAATCACTGCTTATTGACTCTTGCAATACAGAAACGAGTGAACCAACAGATAAAATGAATATGGAAAGCAGAAAAATTGTACCAACAAAAGATTGTTTTTTGTTACCGTCTTCGCGGAGTTTAATGAAAAATGAGGCTCCGAGTATAAAAAGAGCAGGCATGAATAAAAATAAAAACGGAAATGCTTGACGTGCTGCTGCTTGTTTAGATTGAGTAAGCCAGCCTAATAGCATAGCGCCTCCAGCCATAAGCAAAACAGCAGATAAAATAAGGACAAAAGGATCGCTTTTGTTTACATCTTGCCTCAATGTATCGACGTGAACCGTCGAAACTCTAGTAATTTGAATGCTAGAGGAAACAAGTATGGCAATCGTAGCTAATCCAGCGGCACCCCATGTATAAGAAGGAATACACTGATATAGCCCTGAAATTTTAACCCCAAGGACTTGAGGGTCTAGCCATGTTCCAGTATTGTTCACATTTTGCATCCTTAAAAAGGACCGAAATTCATCAATCGAGAATAAATACGACCTTATATCATGAAGCGAACAATACCGAAAAAATTCAAATGCAAGAGTTGGAGTTAATATTAGAGCGAGCGCAAATACAATATGTTTAATACTGAGATTATATTGTAAAAAAACATAATAAACAAAAACCGTTGACAATAGAATAACACCAGCTAATCCAAAGATAATTTTGATTTGAATCGCAATCCCAACAGCGAGCGCTGCCAATAATATTTTTTTTCTCGATAGTAATGCAGCTGCTAAAATGAGCGCAGCTGCCGCTGGGAGTTCACCCTCGACTTTCCCTACAGGGAGGCTATGAATACATAACAGTGCAGCAATCGAAAGCGACCAGAGGAGCATTCCTCCCTGTAATCGACGAAGAAGCAAAAAAAGACCAGCTGCGTAAATCCATAAAAAGCTGGCCATAAAAGTTCTAACCGCCAAAATACTTCCATCAGTAAGAGCCCAGACAGCTGCAAGTGGTACCAATATTACCGGCCCAGTCGTAACATTGGAATCAAATTCTTGGGGACTATTTTCATGAAGGACCCCATAACTTGCGTAGCCGTCACCACGGGCGAAAGAATCGACAACCTGAAGATTATACGCCTCATCATAATCAAGAGGTAAATACAAATTTTTATATGTAATATAAGAAATCAAGAAGATAACAAATGCAATAAATCCCCAGACTGCTATTTTTCCGAAAACACTGAATAATAAGGGTAACTTAGGCATATCGCCATAATTCTTTAAAACAAACAAAATGGAGTTCCCTTTTTCAAATCTCTTTGACGTATAGCCTTATCTAACCTGAACAATCCACCCACTTAAAACAATGTTACCAAGGGTATATCATTACGTTTTTGTTTACAACCACATCCAGTCTACGAACCCAAAATGTTTCTCCTATTTGGTAGAGGGCTGAACGCGATCCTGCTACAGAATTGTGAACACGAAGTTAAGCCACTATCCTGACGAGCAAACAAGAGATGTGGATGAGTAACTCTCGTAGAAAATATGATGCGGGATTTAAGCGCAATGCCGTGATGCTGGTTGAATTACATTTACAAAGAACAACATCTCGTAGTGTGCTTTTTTTGCAAACTCAAAAAAATCAGATGGATCGTTACTCGTTACGAGAAATTGGAGATTACTTTCTTGGGAATGGTCACTCTCGCTTCATGTCTCATCTGGTTGCGGTAATTGAGAAACACGCTTAGGGGGATTTCGATGAAAAATATATTTCGAAAACTGATTGGCATCATAGTTGTTCTCCCGTTTGTCATAGCGATAAAAACTCTCTCCATTTTCATGAGTCAACAAAAAGCCATTGAAAAAATAGGACCAATAGTAACAGTAATTGCAAAACAAACTTTGAAATATTGGGTACCGACAATTTGTGTCCCGAATGAATTTGATGCATTTCCCCAAAAAATGAAAAGGAACTTCAAATTATGGAGACTTTTTTACGACATTGAAGTTTCTGAAGAGAACAGCAATGTATTTAAACTTTTTATTTCAAACTGCCCCTTCTGTGAAGCCTTGAATAGCTTCGGTTTTCCAAATCTGAGTGCATATATTTGCGAGGGAGATTGGGCCATTGCTCATGACAACTCAGATAAATGGATTTTCGAAAGGGCTCATCAAATCGGTACGGGTGATAGCTTTTGTGATCACACATATAAAAGAATACAACTGTGAGAAGTGGTCCCCCAAATTCAGACAGTGTGCTAAGGTGTATTCCTCTATCAAAGGGGACCACAATTATGACGAAGAGAAAGAAATACTCCGCGGAGTTCAAAGCCAAAGTCGGTCTCGAAGCGTTGACCGGTGAACTCACCATGTGTCCCAGCTCTCGGCCAAGCACGGCGTACATGCCAACCTGATTGCCCAGTGGACGGCCAAAATCCGCAAGGAAGCGGTTGAAGTTTTTGCCACTGGTCATGCCCGCAAGGCGAGACAGCGCGAGGACGAAATCCGGGATCTCCACGCCAAGATGGGCCAACTTACCGTGGAACGCGATATTTTAGCCAAGGCCTTCGGTCGCTGAGCCACACCCGGAGGAAAAATATGGTCAAGTCCGACAACCGGCTTTCCATCACTCGTCAATGCCAGCTGCTCCCTATCGCCCGAGCGACACATTATTACGAAAGCAAAGGCGAGTCGCCCTTCAACCTCAGGCTCATGCGTCTGATTGACGAGCAATTTTTGAAAAGACGAGTTATGGCTCTCGCCAAATAGCGCGCTGGCTGCGTCGCCAAGGTTACTGTGTTGGTCGCAAGCAGGTGTGCCGTCTAATGCGTCTCATGGGCCTTGTTGCGATTTATCCCAAACCGCGAATCACAACTCCAAACCAGGCTCATCGAATTTATCCTTACTTACTGAGAGACCTGCTGATCGACAGACCGAACCAAGTCTGGTGCACGGACATCACCTATATCCCGATGCGACACGGCTTTCTCTACCTTGTGGCCGTGATGGACTGGTTCTGCCGCCGCGTGCTGAGCTGGCGGCTTTCCAACACGCTGGACTCGGACTTCTGTATCGCCGCGTTGGAGGATGCCTTGACGAGGTTTGGCCGCCCGAAACCTTTAACACCGACCAGGGCTGCCAGTTTACGAGCCTGGATTTCACGCAAACACTCAAGGACGCTGGTGTGAGCATCTCCATGGACGGCAAGGGGCGATGGATGGATAATGTTTTTATCGAACGACTTTGGCGGACGGTGAAGTATGAGAGCGTGTATCTGCACGAGCTGGAAAGTGGCAGCCAGACCCGCACCGTACTTGGAGATTGGTTCAAAAGCTACAACAGTGATCGGCCGCATTCGAGTCTGGACGGCCGTACGCCGGAAGAGATACACATGACTCTTGTCTGAAGAAGGCTGTCTAAAGAAGACGTTACTGGCCGTAGCTGATTTGGCCTGTACCGGAATAGGATTTAGCGGCACATCCATGAACGAATGCACCTTGCCAAGGCCGCTGAACTGTCTAACAAATAGAGGCCACTTCTCCAACCGAGTGCCATTACCTTAACTGCTGGTCCAGATTTTGAGAGCTACTTCTTTCAACACACCCGCCCCTCCTAAGTATTTAATCATTCTCTTTTAAAAATACTCGTGATATGGACATTAAATACACCAAACACGTTCATCTTTGACCTAGAGTAAGCAATGTCAACAAGTCCTTTCACCATAAAGCCAAGAATTTTAGCTCACTTTGGTGATGGTCTCATACGGAATGAGATCATCGCTCTGACGGAACTTGTGAAGAACTCTTATGATGCAAACGCTGAAAATTGTACTGTTAAATTTTTCTTCGATGAATCGGATCAGTCGAATTATAAACCGTTCAAAATAGTAATTTGGGATGATGGCGATGGAATGACGAGAGAAGACATTGTTAACTATTGGTTGACCGTTGGAACTGATCATAAAAAGCATGAGGTTGTAGCCTCCACCTTAGGGAAGCGAATACCACTTGGAGAAAAAGGAATAGGCCGATTTGGAGTACATAAATTAGGTGAAAAAATATTCATTAAAACAAAGACAGAACACACGGCCCCTCTCTCTTTCAATATTGACTGGACAAAATTGAAACATTCTCAGTCATTTGATGACTTTAATGTCAACATAGAAGAGAATAAAGCTCCATTTTCAAGGCCCAAAGGCCTCACCTATAGAATCGAAAATATAAAAGGAGAATGGTCCAAAACAAAGTTAAGAAATATTTATCGAGCTCTTACTGCACTTAACGTAGAATTTTCACAAAGCGACTGCAACCTCAAAGAGAATACTAAAGTTCAGAAGCTTATTCAATTTGCAAATAAAAGTAATACTAGTGACCAATTTCGAGTGAAAATAAAGTCCGAAGGAAATAGTACTGTTTTTAAAAACCTTAAAACATTTAATGAAATAAAAGAATCAGCCTGTTACGAATGTGATATGTTCCTAAGTGGCAACCAAATCCTTGACTTCCAGTATTACTTCCACCCCCTTGGTAAACTTGAGGAAAAATTTGACGAGAAATCTATAACCATTATCGATCTTCAGGCCAATGAACGCCTACTACAACGAGAGGCAGAACAATTTAGCGAGAATGAGCCACAAGAAGGCAATACTCCTGAGGGCCTATTTAAAAAATCTGAAGTTATTGAGCTTCCTCAAAAAGAAATTGGGGATATCTATATCAAACTTTATGCTTTTGAAAAAACAGCTACCATTAAAAGGGAGACAGGTCTTGGTCGAGATGTTGATGACTATTTAAGGGAAAGTGCTGGTATTCGTGTCTATCGAAATGGAATGCGCGTTTATGATTATGGAGAAAAAGGCAATGATTGGCTTGGACTAAGCAGCACGAGCAATATAGGAAAGCAGTTAAGAAATGAACATGTCGTTGGATATGTATTTCTAGATAGAAAAAACAGTGGTAAATTAATTGAAAAAACGAATCGCGAAGGATTTATTGAAAATTATGAATATTTTCTTTTTACTGATGCTTTGAAATGGGCTATAAAGCACACTTTTTTAAATTATAGAAACATCGACAAAGACATACTATCCTCTTACTATTCAAAAACGGCAGAACCTGTAATCGCTTTGCTTAAAGAGACACAAGACTATATTGAAAAATACATTGAAAACAAAAAACACAAAGCAGTCCTCACGAAACATATATATACTATAGAGAAAGAATATAAAGAAATTGTCGATACACTTTATCTCAGTGCAGGATTGGGTCTATTGAGCACATCAGTCGTTCATGAAATTGAAAAATTGATTAAAGAACTCAACAACCAGATTAGTTGTGCCCCTGCTTCGGACAAGGTAAAGATGCTTGTTCGCCGTTTGAATTCGACGATAAAAAGATTTTCTTTCTTGATAAAAAAAACAGACAAAAAAAAACACAATATTGAGTCTGTATATGAACAGGCCCTACTATTTGTTGAACTCCGAGTTCTTCATCATTCTATTACACTAACTATGGACAGCGATACCAACTCCAAATGCATCGCATCAATGAATCATGCAACAAATGTATTATTAAACATATTCGACAATTCTATTTATTGGATAAATAATACAAGGAAAAAAAATAAGCTTATCAGGGTCTACATTACTGATCAATATTCAGACGGTTATGTAACAATTTTGATAGCCGACAATGGCCCTGGATTCCCTGCTAATCCAAAGTATCTTATGAAGCCCTTTGTATCGACAAAGCCGTATTCTATAGGATCAGGTCTCGGGCTCTATATCGCACATGAACTAATGGAAGGTATGCAAGGATCTCTTTCTTTTCCTGATTTTGATGATGTATCTGAATTTCTTGATGACACACTTGCATCAGGAGCAATTATCGCACTTAATTTCAAGAAGGCTAATTAAAATGAACAGTATTAATATTTCAAACTGGGTTAGATCAGCTCTTATTATTGATGATAAATGGGGGGAAGTAAAAAGTCTAATACAAATGCTGAATTCTAATGGAGTTTCTACAAGCTACTATAATCCCAATCCAGACAACGATTCTTTAAAAGAGAGTTTAAATCTTAAATTTTTAGATGAATTAGAAGAGGATATGAAGGATACACTTGTTAACATTTTAGATAAATTTCATGAACAACTTAACAACGAAGTACTATCATATACAAGAATAGCATCACTGACAGATGGAACCACATGTAACTATAATCTTATTTTTTTAGATATTGATTTTGGATTTGAATTTGCTGCGGAAAATGTAAAAAATCAAGTCAGCTATGCTTTGAATCTGCTTAAAAAAAAACTGAGCCCCAAAACAGTGCCTTATGGCATAGTCGTCTGGTCAAAAGAATCAACGTCCCCGCATGAGGACCCAGACGGACAAGCTTATTCAACTCTAGAATATATGAAAAAAATGTTTTATAGCGAAGCACTAGGAGAGAACACGAAGCCTTTGTTTATTGTTGACATTAAAAAAGCTACGTTTTGGGAAAATAGCGATTACTCTAATCTGATCCAAACAATTAATGAGCAATTACAATCAGACAAAATGGCAAAGTTCTTTGCCCACTGGAATGAGGAAGTTTTAAACTCTGCGGCATTAACGTATAAAGACATGCAGCACTACGCAGAAATGCTTGCAAAAGAAAGTAACACACCTTTAGAAACTGAATTTTTTAATATCCTCAAACACACAACATATTCTTATTTTGGTTTTTCTAAAAGACAAGAAGGTGGTTTTTGTGATATTCTATCACGATACTCTTTTAGTTATATGTCAAGTTTATTGTATGACTACTTAAGAAGCCATTTTTGCCAAAAGAAAATAACGGGAATATTTGATGATTTGGATAATAATATTGAGCAAAAATTGTCACATATAGAGAATCATGTCAAAACTAACTATAAAAATTTTTCTAGATCACTTAAAAAGTGTAACAAGAAGCTTCCAGATGAAATCGAAAAAGAATTGGAAAAAATAGTCAAATCATGCGTTACAAACGCTACTGAAACTTCTTTGTGCGACATAATAGCACAATTAAACTTTCGATCTTTCTTTGATACTGTTGTATCTGATCTAAACAATTTACCAGGACTTCTGTATTTAAATAAAAACCTAACAGAAAGTTCTTCTTTAAAAAACGGCTCAGCTAATAAAGAGAATTGTAAAGTATATATTAACATTACCCCTGCTTGTGATATTGCTCAAGGAAATACAGACGCAAGCTTATTCCTGGGGGGAGAAATTCATCCATATAGCTCTTACTCTAAAGCATTCAGATATTTTCGAGCAATTGAAAAAGATAGATTCCACAAAATACCACCGGTACTGATAGAAGAAGGAGCCTATTTCGTTTTTTGTTTTGATTTAAAAAACATCCATCGTGAATTCGACAGAGAAAATTTTAAAACACGATACCTGCTTAAAGATTCTATTCTTGCTAATCTAATGCAAAAATTTGGCCAGCATAACTCTCGGCTTGGGGCCAGGACCTTTTAGGAAATCAAGACAAACTAAACTGATAAGAGAGTTTCAATATCACTAAACTTTGCACATTGGGCAAATAAAATATCCACACCTCGATAGAGGTGGGCCTTAAAACATGTAAAAGTATCGACGTATTGAAGACTTTTCGCACAGCGCTGAATGATTAGTGCAGTTATAATTTGATCGAGTTCCCCCAACAAGACAGATCTGTGAAACTCCATTCCATCACAGATTTGTTCTTCGTAAATCGGGTCAGACTTATCTTTGAGAGATAAAAGAATTGCATACCGAATGAGAACATTGGGATTAAGGCTCGTTTTTCCTTTCAGGCTAATGAGCCTGTTGGTTGTTTGTTTAGGAAGTCTTATTCGTGTAAATTTCATTGGTTTTCTTTATGCCGCTTCTCGTGTTCCTTTGATGTTCACTTTTAGTACGTCTGTAGATTGCTCTAATTTATTGTACTTAAGTGAGTAGACATCTGAAACGGCTGGGCTGAGTTGTTGCAGTAAATCATTGTTTATCTCTTCATCTGTAGAGAGCAATATCAATTGGTTAATCGAAGGATAGTAATTCTCGACAAGACTTCTTCGATGAAAACTATCCAATCTTGCCAAAGGAGTATCAATAATTGTGGGAATATTACTGCTTGCGAGTGCAGCTAAAGCCCACTGGATAGCTGTAGCAAACATTTGTTGCTCTCCTGCAGAAAGAGATCGCAAGTCAATGTATTCTCCATTCTGCCCCAAAAGAAGAACTGAAAAATTGCTTGTGATTTGAACATCAGTAATAAGTTGTTTTTTTCGGAACAAAATTTTTATGTTATGTAAAATGAGACGCTGAAGGGTTTCCAATCTGCGTTGAAACAAATCTATTTTGATGCGGCCCAGGATATGAGGGAATCTATTTGCTAGATATTCCGATTTACTTTCTGTATCTCTCTTTTCAATTTGCTTCAAAATCGATTTCTTTTTATTCATAACGATAGTAACATCGTTTTCAATGCGTTTTTTTTGCCCAAGCAGCTCTTCCTGATGTTTTTCGTGTTTCATAATCTGAACGTTCAGGCTTTTTATTTCTGAAAGTACTTTAGCAAGTTCAGAATCATCAGGAATTTTCTCTAAAGCAGATTCTATTGCTAAGAGTTCATGACAGACTGTATTCATTTCAGAAAAGAGCTCTGAAGCCTGAGGTCGAACGACATCATTTACCATTCGTATCGTAGCTAAAATATCATCGGTTTGTTTTGAAGAAAGGCCATGAACTGGTTGCTGTGTTGAACAGTATGAGACAACCAGAGTATCAAGAGCTGCTTGTATAGCATCTACAGGCACTTTTTCCTTAATTAAAACGCATTCAAGTTCTTTTCTTTTTTTTTCAACATAGCTGTTAATGACTAATTTAACAGAAGTTTCTCGTTCCACAATCAATTGATCGGATAATTCTTTTAACTCTCCTGAAAGAACACAAAGAGGAAGGTAGTTTTGAGAAAGTTCTCTTATTTTTGTTTGAATATTCTCAACTTTCTGCTCTAAATTTTTTTTTCTTTCTCTTAACATTTCATGGGATAAAGCGAGATTGCCGCCAGCCTCAAAAAAAGCTGCTTCCTTACTTCCCAATTGCTTTTTACACTTTTTAATGGACTCATTGATTTCGGCATATTGTTGATGAAGGGTTTCTCCTCTTTTATGCAGTATAGGCAATTCCGCATTGATATTTTCTAACTTTAAAAGCAATTCTTTATATTCTGTTTTTCCTTCTACCGATTCGGTGTTGTATTTTTGTACCGCAGCCTCAAGATCATTCACAGCACTTAACCCTATGAGCTTTTTCACTGCATTACTAATTTCACCAGAACTTAAAGATTCTCCTAAATGATTAATTTTTTCACCGTCGAAAAAAAAGAGTCCCATCATCCCAAGTGGAATTATACTAAAAACAAATTCTTGATAAAATTGTGAAGTGACATCCTGAAATGGGATTCCTTCTTTTAAAATGGATAATGATTCTCGAATCTTATTGTGAGAATGCTGCCATTCTCGACTAAGTGTATATTTTTCAATCCCTGCTAAAGTACGAAGATGAAAATCTAACTCAACCGAGGCTGAAATTTCACTACTTCGAATAAAACTATTTAGGTATGTATGGTAATTTTTTTTATTATTATTAAATAAAAAAGGGCCATATAATCCTATTTTTATTGCTTGAAGTATACTCGTTTTCCCGGCACCATTTTCTCCTAAAATAACAGTAATTGTATTTCCCGGCTTATGATGAAGGTGAAGCTGATGCTCACCTTTGAAAGACGCAATATTTTTAATTTTGATACAATCTATAATCATTTGATGTCTCTGTATATTTCAACTTCAGAACGCCACTCTTTACTAAATATCTTAGCCACCTTGTTCTTCAATTGCACTTTGGATCGTAGACCTTGATGGTACTGGGCCGCTGTGAGTAATTCCATTGCAAGATCAGCAGGGAACCCTTCTTCATTGCAAATACTCATTACAGCTTCTTTGTCTTCAAATGTAAGAAATCCAATTTCATCAATACCATTATCTATTTTCTTGCCGTACACCTCCTCATATATGGCATAAACACTGCTCTCCCAATCGTTCTTCTCTTCCTTCCAAAGACGTTGGATTTCATGAAGCTCATCTTGCTGAATTAGATTGATATAATCTGAATCATGATATGGATTACAGTTATTTAAATTCCTTTCTGTTTGCAAAAGAGAACGTAAAAATTTTTTTCTAAATTCCATAGTATATGGGCCACGAGCTAGCTCTTTGACACCTTCTTCTTCCAGCTTTCCCCGAATGAAAAGGATTTGTCCGTTTCGCTTTATATGCTCCCTATAGAGTTTCTTTTTGTCTGGTTCTTGGGTTAAAAGCAAAATTTCCCTTAGCTCTTGAAGAGGTGCTAACCAATTTTCACCATGCTTGATAAGTGAAGATAATGCCTTTTCATTTTTAACGACAGTACAACACCAACAACCAAAACGGCTTTTTCCGCAGCTCGGAGATTTAATATCTAAGATTAAAGGACATTCCCCATCACTTGCATTTTTATACATGTATACAAGTTCTCTGTTATCTGCTCCCCATGGAGAACTGTATTCCAATAGGTAATCCCAAACTTCTTCCGTTTCCCAATCCTCTATCAGCGTGTAGACATGAGCTGCCGGTATGTCAGGATGAGGATTATACTTCTTCCCTAAAACTTTATGCGACTCTATTCGCTTTTTTCGAACTGAACTTTCGCTTTTACGTGAACCAAGCAACAAGATTGCTCCAGAAGCTTCAAAAGCCTGAGAGCGAATAAAATTTGAAGTTGGCTCAATCTTTAATCGATCAGTACACCATCTAAAATTATTCGTCGGTGCAGGATAACCTTTTCCAAGAAGATTAACCCAAAAGGTATTCTTCACATCGGGAAAAACCTTAATCGGCCTTATTGGAATCTGCTGTAATCTTGCAGCTTCAAGCATCCGTTTTAAATTTAGCTCAATATGATTAATAACTTTCGGAATTTCAACAAGTGTATCTGATGATAAAATATATATTGGTTTAAAGAGTCTATTCTTTTCGAGAGAAGCCAAAGCATGCCACACTAACTGAACAAGAGCAGTGGAATCTTTTCCACCACTATAGCCCAAAATCCATGGCCAACTATCTGCGAGATATTGTTCCTGTATTTCTTTATAGATATCATCAAGGTGACGGCCAGCATAAATTGAATTCATCTATTTTAACAGCCTTTGCTTTTGCTGATATAATTGTTCAGCATTGGACTCTCTTTCATTAAGTGAAATATTTGATCTCAATTTGAGTATATTAGTGGTAAGCATAAGACTCATGTTTGATTTTGTAATTTTTCCATTTTGCAATGCACGACCTTCCCATAGTGGATTATCCCGTCGCCAATCTTCATTTGCTACAATTGATATAATTTCTTCTGTTCCAATTCCAGCTTCACCAGCTGCACTTGCTATTGTAGCAGCAGAATTGAGAAAAATATTATGCCCACTTAGGTAATTTTGTCTCAATATACTTGAAGCTAATTTTCCTCTAAAGTGTTCCTGCCATTCATTAAGTTCGTTCCCCAATTTTTCCCAAAAGTCACACGCGTAACTACTATTTTTTTTAGTAGAGTCATTACGTTTTCCAAGTAAAATTTTTGTCGCATTATAAATTCCATTCAAAGTAAATAACTTTATTGAACGATTTGAAATTGTAGTTTTTTCAAATTCAATAACATCATGAAAAAAAGAAACATCGCTAGCTACAGTTCGTGCTATTTTAGCAAAATCATCTCTTGTATCATATAGTATATTTAACGATTGTGCTGGTTTAAGCGTATATCGATTTAAATCGGTAAATATTTGCTGGCTCATTTCAAGACCAGGATCGTTAAAAAAAATTATCGGTAAAAGTTCATATTCATGGCCCCGATGTTCTTTTAAAGAGTCTATTATTGCAGAAATCCTATGTTGCCCATCATTTATAATATATTGAGCTCTATCCTTTACAATTAACAATCCAACATTTGAAGTTCCGTCAGTACTTTCAAAATTAATATCACCATCGATCGATACAGTAGCAGCTGAAAAGACATAACCATTTAGATTTGAAAGCAAATACTTCTCAATCGCTTTAACACGAGTTTTATTAATTACTCGTTGAGCTCTTTGAGAAGGCGGAATCCCTGTGTTATCTAAATCGTTAAAAATTTCGGGTAAAAGGTAAAAGGGGCAATTCACAAGATAATATTCTCGTCCAGCCTGAACTCCTCTCACAGCGAAAAATCTACGCTCATATAATTCTGTCGGCTGATTAATTAACACACAAGATCTCCTGGTAAAAACATAATGCACCTAGTGGAAGTTGTTTTTTTCACTTCCACATCAGGTATAACATGTCTTTACGCCAGTCAATGATGAAGAACCACAACCTTATGAGATTCAATTCCTTCTTTGACGTAGTCTTCCCCCTGCCATCCTGGGTGGGTGGTAAAAAGGGTGGTACTCGTCAATGCAACGAAAAAAGGCCGGTTAGCTTTTCAACTAACCGGCCTGAATTCTTTTCTTTTCTGGTCGGGATGAGAGGATTTGAACCTCCGACCCCCTGAACCCCATTCAGGTGCGCTCCCAGGCTGCGCTACATCCCGACGCGAAGGAGGACTTTTTACGTTGACGTACTGGAGTTGTCAAAGGTTTTTTAAAAAAATTTTGAAAAAAAATATTCGAAGGATGGGATTCGCCTTTCTTCACATTTTGCGCCGGCGAGACCTCATATATTCACCAGTTCGCCATTTCCATTTCTTCTTATCTATGCAATAGGATACGGCGAACCGTGTTTTTTTTGGAATTTCCCTGATAAACGCGACGGAGGTGACATGGACTGGCAAATTGACAGCGATACCGCGCAGAAACAATCGGGAGACGAAGTTCTTCAGTACTTCAAGACGTCACTCTCCCAAGGGTTGTCCTCGGACGAAGCCGCCAGTCGACTGGAACAGGTCGGCAAAAATGCTTTGGAAACCACCAAGGTCAATCCGCTTCTCCAATTTCTCGGTTATTTCTGGGGTCCGATTCCCTGGATGATTGAAGCTGCGGCCATCTTATCGGTGGTCGTTCGCGACTGGGTCGACTTCTCCATCATTATGGCGCTCCTCATTTTCAATGCCTTGATCGGGTTTTGGGAAGAATTCAAAGCGGCAAACGCATTGGATGCGCTCAAAAGCCAACTTGCGTTGCAGGCTCGTGCGTTGCGCGATGGAAAATGGCAGGAAACACCGGCCGAAGACCTCGTGCCCGGCGATATTGTCCGGTTGCGTCTTGGCGACGTTATACCGGCCGACGTCAAACTGCTCGATGGCGACTATATCAGCATCGACCAAGCTGCGCTGACCGGTGAATCTCTGCCCGTCAACAAACAGCCCGGCGATGTGGCCTATTCCGGATCAGTGGCTAAACAAGGCGAAATGGTCGCCGTTGTCACAGGAACCGGTGGGAATACATTTTTTGGACGCACGGCCAAACTTGTGGAATCGGCCGGCGCAACCTCGCATTTCCAAAAGGCCGTTATGAAGGTGGGCGACTTCCTCATCTTCGTCGCCATTGGCCTGGCCATTATTCTCATTGGTACGGAAATCTGGCGCGGAAAGAACATTCTCGATCTTGTTCAGTTCGTCCTGATCCTCGTTGTTGCCTCCATTCCTGTAGCTATGCCGGCCGTGCTGTCCGTTACCATGGCGCTTGGCGCGCTCTCGCTGTCCAAGATGAAAGCCATTGTGGCGAAACTTCAGTCCATCGAAGAAATGGCCGGCATCGATATCCTCTGTTCCGACAAAACCGGCACGCTGACGAAGAACCAGCTCACTTTGGGTGACCCCATCTTGTTTGGAGCGCAGAATGCCGACGAACTCATCCTGGCCGGGGCCCTGGCTTCCAAAGCGGAAAACCAGGATGCCATCGATTTGGCCATTCTCGGCGGAGTGAAGGATCAAAGCACCCTTTCCGGTTACACTCAGACCAAATTTACGCCGTTTGACCCCGTGAGCAAACGCACATCGGCCAATATTACGGATGCATCGGGGAAATCCTTCACCATTGCCAAAGGCGCTCCGCAAGTCATTCTGGCCCTATCCAATATGAGTGAAGCCGACTCGACCAAAGCCGTTCAGACCGTCGATGAGCTTGCCGCCAAAGGCTATCGGACCATCGCCGTTGCCCGAAGCGAGGATGGCACAACATGGACCTATCTCGGCATTCTGCCACTCTATGATCCACCGCGCGACGACTCGGCCGAAACCATCCGCCAAGCCATGGAACATGGTATTCAGGTCAAAATGGTCACCGGCGACGATACGGCCATCGGTCGCGAAATATCTCGCCAGCTCGGTATGGGCACGAATATTCAGTCTGCTTCGGATGTGTTCAAAGACGTTCAGGACATCGACAATATCCCTGAATCCGTGGCGGCCCGCATCGAAAAAGCCGAAGGATTTGGTCAAGTCTTTCCGGAACACAAGTATGGCATCGTCAAAGCCTTGCAAAAACGCGGGCACCTCGTGGCAATGACCGGTGACGGAGTCAATGATGCACCAGCCCTGAAACAGGCCGATGCCGGGGTTGCTGTTTCCGGTGCAACGGATGCGGCCCGCGCCGCGGCGGCATTGGTTCTGACCGCTCCGGGTCTGTCCGTCATCATCAAAGCCGTCGAAGAGGCACGCCGCATTTTCGAACGCATGATGAGCTACACCATTTATCGTATCGCCATGACCATCGACATTATGTTTTTCGTGGTGTTGGCCATGCTCGTGTACGATATCTACCCATTGACGGCCGTCATGATCATTTTGCTTGCCTTGCTCGACGATATCCCCATCATGACGATTGCGTATGATAATGCGTTTCTGGAAAAGAAACCCGTCAAATGGGACATGCACCGCGTGCTGAGTATCTCCAGCGTCCTCGGAGGGCTAGCGGTTGTCGAAACGTTCGGCCTGCTTTACCTCGCCGAAAAGTACGCCATGCCCATGTGGGGACTGCAAATCAAGCATATCCAGACTATGCTCTTCCTCCAGCTTGTTGCCGGCGGCCACCTCATGCTCTTTCTCACGCGGACCAAACGCGCCTTCTTTCTGCCACCCTACCCAAGTTGGCAGTTATTCTGGGCTATCGTTCTTACTCAGATTTTTGCAGTCATTCTCTGCGGGTATGGCTTTGGACTTGTTCCAGCGATTCCTTGGGATCTTATCGGGTATGTCTGGCTCTACAACTTTATCTGGATGCTCGTGCAAGATCTCGTCAAGCTCGGTACCTACACGCTCATCAACAACGAAGCCAAACACAAACGAGGTTTTCTCCGAAACATGTCCCGCTCGCTGCATTCACACGGAGATTTGCACAGATCGTAAGGAACGCTCAACACACAAACACAGATCGAACGGCTGAGAAGGAAACCCTTCTCAGCCGTTTTTCAAATATAAAGTCAAAGGCGACCGCTTTCCAGAAAACTTCATTCACACATTAATTTTATCCAGCCCTCAACAAGGCGTCTCCCTCCTCCTCTCTCGTTCTTGCTTCTCCACAACAGAAGCGATATATCTCTGCATCATACACGATCATTTTCAGTACAATGGCTATGAGACTAATACGTTCATTAGAGTGAGTTCCCTCTCATTGAGATGAGAATACCGTTATGCGCTCTTCGACTGCCTTTCGCTGTTCTCAACATCATACACCTCCTTTTACAACACCGACCACCGTTCCCACTGTCCCGTTGACACATATCGTCTCTTCGCAGTGCTTTCATCATAAATTCTATATGTTTTCAATTCATACCATACGCTATGTTCCACATCTTCATTCACCACAAGATGTAATACAAAATCACATAACATATCAATGCCATATCATCAACATCACTATTTTTTTAATAATAATTAACACAGACAGGCATCATAATGCTACTTCCCAGAATCATTCTTTTTTAAAAAATAGTTCAGGTTATGTCATTTTTGACAAACACAACTACGACAACAAATATGGTAAATTCACCTTGACGCAGCACGTACATTTGTCGCATGAGTAATGAGATCAATATTATTCTGTGATAAAAAATTCATCACAACAGCACTGAGACAATAGAGGAGATACCTTATGTCTAAAGCTGACAATGAAGTGATTAACAATTTTGAAACAGATTTAGCAAAACGCGTACTGGAGCAAATTCCAACTCCCATCATGGCCATTAATAATGGTTTCGAAATTATTTTCATCAATACGGTTGGTCTCAACATGCTCGGTATGTCTTTGGAAGATACCAAGGGGCGGTATTGTTATGAACTCTTTAACTCAGAGCATTGCAATACACCAGAATGTTGCATGCGTCGCGCAATGGATGAAGGCAAGTCATTCATGGCCAGAAACGAATTGAATGTGAATGGACGTCGCATCCCCATCGAATACTCGGCAACGCCTCTCAAAGATGCTGACGGTCATTTAGTCGGTGGCCTGGAATACATCATTGACATCACCGAACGTGTCCGCGCGGAAAAAAAACTCAAAGAACAAAGTCGCACCATTCAAGAAATTTCCACTCCAGCCATTAGCTTATGGGAAGGCATTGTTGTTCTTCCTGTTGTCGGTGTGGTCGATTCCATGCGCGCCAAGCAAATGATGAACGCCATGCTTTCCAAGATTAAGGAAACCTCTGCCAAAATCATCATCTTGGACATTCAGGGGGTGGCTGCCGTTGACACTGCCGTTGCCAACCATCTGATCAAAATCACGAAAGCAACCAAGTTGATGGGCTGTCGCTGTATCATCTCAGGGATTTCTCCAGCCGTTGCTGAAGCCATTGTCCAACTCGGCATCGACCTTGGCGATATTGCCACCAACTCAAGCCTGAAAGATGCCCTTAGCGACGCATTCACCATGCTGAATTTTGACGTGCGCAAAGGCAAATAAACGAGGAATCTCCGTTCAAATCAACCAAAGGCATGCCCTGTCTTCCCGCAGATGGAGAATACATGACACAGTCCCGTGGAACGCGGCTTGATGAAAACGAAGGCATGCACATTGTGGAGGAAACCCTTATTGTTCCTGCCCCGGCCAACGCCACCGACACGGACTACGCGCAGCTCAAAAGAGGCATTCTCCACGCAGTGCACACGGCACATATCCGCCATGTCATTATTGATGTCTCCCGAATGCACTTCTTTGATCGAGTGATTTTTTCCACGTTGGCGGAAGGCGCTCGCATGACCAAACTCCTCGGAGCAATAACCGTCTTTGTTGGATTTCAACCCGGTGTTGTCTCGGCACTTATCGATATGGACATTCCCTGCGACGATCTTCTCTGCGCGTCCACGCTTGAAGATGGGCTTGCTTTGCACCGCTCTATGCGGTCGAGTTGTGCCACAGTGGAAGACGATGAGGACAAGAACGATGAAGGCGATGAAGTAACAGAAGAGCAACCAGATGACAGCGATGAAATCGACCACGACAACGACGGAACTTCCGTATGAAATCTGCCTTGAAATCAACGAGACATGCGATAATGCCCGCGCCATTACCATCGCACGAGACATGGCACGAACAATAGGTTTTGGCGAGTCCGATGAATTTCTTATAGCGACCGTTGTCTCCGAGCTGGCAACGAACATTTTTCGTTATGCTGGCGCGGGGCATATTACGTTGCGACGAATCCAAGAGGGCGAAAAGATAGGCATCGAAGTCATCGCGGTGGATTCCGGACCAGGCATTGCCGATGTTGAACAGGCCATGCAAGACCATTACACAACCGGTAAAAGCCTTGGTCTTGGGCTCCCCAGTGTCAAACGAATCATGGATGACTTCAGCATAAGTTCGCAAACAGGGTGCGGTACCACATGCCGAGCCCGAAAATGGCTGGACATACCATATGCCTCATATTGACTCTCATTGTGCCAATCTGGCTTTGAGCGGAAACCCAAACGAATCGGGAGATGCCGGCGTCATCATCGCCGACGAAGACACATGCTTCATTGCCTTGATTGATGTTCTTGGACATGGTCCCAAAGCCGCCGAACTGGCTTCCGTTGTTCAGGATTACCTCCGTGCACACAACCGGGAAAACCTTGATGTACTCGTGCAGGAACTGCACACTCACATCAAAAGATCTCGTGGATGTGTTCTTTTTGTGGGACGACTTGAAATTGCTTCAGGCTGGTTTTCCTTCACCGGCATTGGAAATATCAATGCCAAGATATTCACTATGGGTGATCACCGTACGCTGCTATCTCGCGACGGCATTGTCGGATATTCCATGGCAACACCACGCCTGACAAGAGTGCAGATAACTCCTCGAGACGTCATCATTCTCACGTCCGATGGCGTACGTTCTCACCTCAACCTTTTTGAACGCCCAGAACTCCTTCGTGGAAATGCCCAAAATATTGCCCAACAAATACTTTCTCAGTTCTCCAAAGAGAACGACGATGCCTCGTGTCTCGTTTTGAGGTATCTGAAATGATACAGCTTGGAACATTCGATATTCGAACGATCGAGACATTCAATGAAGGCCGACGTAAAATATTACGCTTGGCCAAAAGGCTCGGTTTTAACGAGATCGAAGGTTCCAGACTGGCTTCAATCTTTTCGGAGATAACGCGTCCAGAACCGGGATCCCCTCCCGTATCCGTCGCAATACGCCTTTCCATCACATCGGATGCGCCATCACTTGCTTTCCGTTTTTCATCTCTCTCATCTTTTCCTGGACATATCCGCCGTTTTTTTGATGTCGTTGAGTTCGACAGCCCTCACGCCATGCTCTGCTTGCGGCGTCTTCCCCGCGAACAGCTCCAACTTTCTGATGCCAATCTTGCAGAATTGCGCGACATGCTCGCCCGTCAGTCTCGTGAAGAACTCTTGCAGGCACTCAAAGAAAAAAATGACGCGCTTGAACAGGAAGTGACCGAACGACGACAAGCCGAAGAGGCTCTTCGGAGTGCTCAAGCTGAAATGACACAAATTTTCAATACGGCTGGCGGCGGTATGCGGGTCATCGACAACGACTTTACTGTTCTCAAGGTCAACAATGCTTTTGTTGAATTAACGGGTTACGATCGCGAAAGAATTATTGGGCAAAAATGCTTCACAATGTTCGGTGGACCGACCTGCAAAACAGCAGCGTGCCCATTGCACCGGATTCAAGCGGGAGAGCACCGTGTTGAGTTCACGACACGTAAGGCCAATAGCCAGGGAATCCCGATCTATTGCGATGTCAGCGTTACTCCCTTCACCTCATCGGAAGGTGAGCGACTTGGGATCATTGAAGACTTTCGCGATGTTACCGAGCGCGTCAAAGCCCAGGAACGTATCCAACAAAGCGAAAGCAAGTATCGAGAACTCGTTGAATCCGCGAAGAGTATCATTCTCAAGCTTGACCTGAACGGCTATATCACCTTTTTCAATGAATATGCGCAAACATTCTTTGGGTGGCGATCCGAAGACATCGTGGGACGACCGATTGTCGGTACCATTGTCCCTGCCTCGGAGGCCGGAGGCCGAGATTTAGAACAATTGATCAGCAACATCATCCAACATCCCGAACAATACGAAAAAAATGAAAACGAGAACATGTGTCGTGACGGCTCGCGCGTGTGGGTAAGCTGGACGAATCAAATTACCCTGGATGAACACACGGGAGACCCCACAGGCCTTCTCTGTATTGGCCTTGATGCCACTGAACGCAAAAAAGCCCAGGATAATCTGCACGACGCATTGGATATAATTTCCGGTAGTATTCGCTATGCAAGTCGCATCCAACGCGCCGTATTGCCCCCTGACGATGACTTTACCAACGTTTTTTCTCGTCACTTCATCATTTGGTATCCTCGTGACATTGTAGGCGGCGATATCTATTGGAGCGCAAAATGGGGTCAAGGCCACCTCTTCGCCTTGGGAGACTGCACCGGTCACGGCGTTCCAGGCGCATTCATGACACTCATTACGACAGGCGCCTTGTCACGAGCCCTTACCGAAGTCGAACCCGGATATCCTGGAAAATTACTGGGGCGTGCACACCAAATCGTGCAATCCAGGCTCAACCAACATACGGCAAACGGTGAATCCGATGACGGTATGGAACTCGGGCTATGTTATGTGGAGCCTGGAAATAATACGATGATCTATGCCGGAGCGCGCTTCCCTCTCTTTGTCGTTCAGGGTAAAAATATCGAAGAAATTAAACCCAATAAGAAAGGTATTGGCTATCGTGGCATCCCCCAAGAACAGCAATTTGAAGAACGTCGTATCCACCTTGAACCAGGACTTCGCCTGTATATGATTAGTGATGGTGTTTTCGACCAAATTGGTGGAGAGAAACGACGAGGTTTCGGAAAAAAACGCTTTAAGCACGCGTTGTTGTCGCTCGTCGATATTCCCTTTCCACAACATGGTCAGCGGCTTTACGCCATGTTGGAAGACTATCAGGGCGACGAAAGCCGACGTGACGACATTTCCATGCTTGGATTGGAGTTTTGAGCAACTGACAACGATACTTCTGTCATAGCGGAGGAACGATGCTGGCCGAAACCATGATGAATTTCAGAAACCAACTGCAGGAACAAGGCATTGCCTTTTGTTACTGTGGATTTATGACCGAAGATCTGTTGTTGGGCATCGGCAATACAATCAAAAGAAAATTGGAACATTCCGAAATTGATAAAAAAAAGAGCAAGTCGGTTTTTTCAATCTTTGTTGAGCAAATGCAGAATGTTATCCGCTATTCGGCCGAACGTGAAACCCAAGTCGACAAGGCGGAACTCAGCTATGGTATTGTTTCAGTCGGAGAAAGCGATGGTCAGGTATTCGTTACCTGCGGTAATGTTATTGAAGCCAACGACGTCCCCCGTCTTAAGGAAGGATTGGACAAAATCAAAAGTCTTGACAAAAAAGGCTTGAAAGCCCTCTGGAAGGAAACACTGAAAGGCGAAACCCCTGAGGGGAGTAAAGGGGCTGGAGTGGGTTTTATCGACATCGCCCGACGTGCTGAAGGAGGAATTGAATTTGATTTCGCGGAAATAGACGCATCTCGATCGTTTTTCACCATTAAGGCATTCATCTAAAGACACCAAGGTACTCCACCCATGAATACGTTGCAAATAAACACTACAGAACGCTCTCCCGAAATCTTCTTTGACTTCGACAATAACAATTTCATTATCAAAGGAGAATCCTACCCCGAAGATGTAAAGGAATTCTACGGGCCACCGCTCACCAAGTTGGAAGATTACCTGAACGACTTGGAAGATGCCGATGTTCGATTTACCTTCGAATTCATCTACTTCAATAGTAGCACGGCGAAAATTCTCATGGGTCTCTTCGAGTTGCTTGATGAAGTCGCCGAACGAGGGAATACCGTCAGCGTCATCTGGGTCTATGAAGAAGACGATGACAACATGGAGGAGCTCGGAGAGGAGTTCGGGGAAGATCTGGAGCACGCCACCTTCATCATGCAGGCGCAATAGTCCCATGGGTTTCGATACGTATCAGACCGAGCTCAAAGTCATCCAGCATGGCGAGTCTGTTCTGGGCCAGGCGGAAACAGCCGACTTCCCATCCGAATACAAGCAACTGCTCAAAAATTATTCCAAGTT
Source organism: Desulfovibrio inopinatus DSM 10711 (assembly GCF_000429305.1). Lineage (NCBI taxonomy): Bacteria > Pseudomonadati > Thermodesulfobacteriota > Desulfovibrionia > Desulfovibrionales > Desulfovibrionaceae > Desulfovibrio > Desulfovibrio inopinatus. The sequence continues at coordinate 118,154 of NZ_AUBP01000002.1, read as the reverse complement.
GCTCAAAACGACCAACCGCTTGGTGCGCATGAGCGACCGGAGCGAAGAACGCCTCAAAGAGGCCAACGTCCAAATCCAGCACCAGCAAAAGGCACTGGAAAAAGCGCATCACAAGCTATCGGAACACGCCCAGAATCTCGAAGAAAAAGTCAAAGAACGCACCACGGAGCTTATGGCCGCGCAAGAAAAGCTCGAAGGCTTGGTGCGACTCGGTATTGCGCTTTCCATGGAACGCCAGCATGCCCGATTCATGGAAATGGTTGTACAGGGCCAGAAGGAACTGACCAACGCCGATGGTGGTATCCTGTTTTCCTTGCGTGACGAAAACCATCTCGCCTATGAAATTCTTCGCTTTGACACACTTGAATTACGCCTCGGCGGCCTTTCTGGTCGAAATGCCCCCGAAGAATGCATTTCACTGCGCGATGAGACAGGTAGGCCTCGTTATTTCAATCCCATCGCCCATGCCTTTCTGACCGAACGCACCATTAACGTGCCCAATATTTACGAAAGTACAGATTTCGATTTTCAGGACATCTTCGCATTCGACACAGCGCACGACTACCGATCACAGTCGTTCCTTGCTGTTCCGCTTAAACCGCGAAAAGGTGAAATCCTCGGTGTGCTTGTTCTCATCAATGCTCGTGTAAGCGGAACCAGCCGCATCGTTGCATTCAATGAGGATGCCGAACGATTCATCGAGGCGCTCGCCTCGCAAGCGGCGGTGGCTCAAGACAACAAAAACCTCATGCAAGCACAGACCAGCTTGCTCGACTCCATCATTCAAGTTCTTGCCGGAGCCATTGATACCAAATCGCCGTATACCGGCGGCCACTGCGCACGGGTACCAATCATTGGAAATCTGCTCGCCAAAGCGGTTTGCGAGACCAATGATGGCGCATTTGCCGATTTCGACATGACGGACGCGGAGTGGCGCGAATTTCATCTGGCAAGTTGGCTACACGACTGTGGGAAGGTAACAACGCCCGAATATGTTGTGGATAAAGCGACCAAACTCGAAACCATCTACAACCGTATTCACGAAATCCGCATGCGTTTCGAGATATTGCTCCGTGACGAAACCATTGCCTACCTTGAAGCTCTTGCGCAACCCGATGCCGACGCCGATGCCCTGAAAGCGGAACTCGACGCGAAAATACAAGCACTCCACGATGATTTTGCATTTGTTGCCGACTGCAATGTTGGTGGCGAGTTCATGAGTCCGGACAAAATCAATCGTCTTGAAGCCATCGCTCAAACACCATGGACCCGACATTTCAACGATCGTCTAGGCTTGTCACAAGCGGAATTGCTCCGCTATGCAAAAGTTCCGGAAGCGCCGCTCCCCGCGACCGAGCATCTGCTTGCTGATAAGAAAGAGCACATTATTCACCGCTCCAAAGGAGAAGCCAGTTACGATCCTAAAGAGTACGGCATCAATATGGAGCGTCCGCGTCATCTCTACAACTTGGGAGAACTCTACAATTTACGCATCGCACGGGGCACGCTGACGCCAGAAGAATTTTTCAAGATTAAAGAACACGCCATACATACGCTCATCATGCTGGAACAGCTCCCCTTTCCCAGACAACTCGCACGCGTCCCTCAATTTGCCGCCTGTCACCATGAGACCATGATCGGCACGGGCTATCCTCGTGGACTCGATCAAACAGCTCTGCCCGTCCAAGCCCGTATCCTGGCCATAGCCGATATCTTCGAAGCCCTCACCGCTTCAGACAGACCCTACAAGAAAGCCAAAACACTCAATGAAGCCTTACGCATCATGAGCTTCATGCGCAACGACGGCCACATCGACCCCGACTTGTTCAACCTCTTCCTCGAAAGCGGCATCTACCGCGTTTTCGCAGAAAAACACCTCAAATCCGAACAAATCGACGACGTTGATATTGTTAAATTTCTTCAGGTGGCTGTGGAATCAGAGGAGTGAGGAAAGAAATATATTTTGGGAGAAGACTGCTTTTCTTGCAATGCGCTACAGCGCAGAATAGCCGGTCCACGTCTCTACAAAATCCGAGGAGCAGGAGGAATTGGAGCAGGCTTTGCGAACAAATAACCTTGAACAAAATCGGCCCTATGTGACTTGATCCAATTCCATTCATCAATGGTTTCAACGCCTTCTGCTATACTCAATACGTTGAGATCGCGAGCTAATTGAAGAAGATTTTCAGTAATCTTCGCCTTGTAAAGATCCTTGTCCACGTGGCGGATCAGTTCAATGTCCAGTTTCATATAATCTGGCTTCAATTTCGAGAGTAAATTCAAAGAGCTATAGCCTGCCCCCATGTCATCTAAAGCAACTTTGAATCCACGATTTCGATAATAATCCAAAATACGAGTCAAATGTTCGGTATCACCGACATCTTCACTCTCAACAACCTCGAAAACGACCTGCTCGGAAGGTATTCCAGCCTTCTTGATGGCGGCAAGTGTTGTTTTAAGACAATATTCAGGTTTATAAATGGACGTTGGATTGAAGTTGATAAAGAGTTTTTTATCTATGCCGTGAAAGCTGGCCTCTCGTATCACTGCTAAACGACAAGCCCTGTCAAGGTTGAAAAGCAAGTCGGCGGACTTCGCCACACCAAATAATTTGTTTGGAGCAATATATGCGCCTGCCGAATCGATCCCTCGGGACAGGCATTCATAGCCGTACGCGACATCAGGCTGTGCTACCTGGACAATGGGTTGAAAAAAAGCGGTCAGCCGCTCTTCCTGCAGCAGATTTATAAGCCATGAACCTTGGAGACGGGCAACCAGGGAAGAAAGCTGTTGCATCCCAATAAAATCTTTCACCGTTGGCTCATATCCTTGGGCGAGAATCATTGTCTTGGTATCTTGCATCTCCAAATGACTGACATTACACAAAAATTCTTTACAAAAACGTTCAAGATCACCCTGACCATATTGTATTGCAAACACTCCAGGAGTATCGTGGGAAAAGATCATCTCCGCCTTGGATAAGTACGACTCCAAGGCCTCCATTGTTTCGTTGATAGGCGGAGCAAGATAGAGCACACCTGTTTCAGGCGGAGCCTCTGGAAGTCGTTCACATCGAGGGCAATTCTTTATCATCTGAAATTTCTCGTAATACCTTATAGTTCTTTAAACATAAGAAATTTTATGCCTGAAACGCAAAAGTCGCGTCAAGCATTGATCATATACGGTTACAAAAAAAACTCACTTTTACTGCTTCCCCATCAGACTCATACATCCGAAAGTCCTTTACCATATATCCTCAATACTGCATGCGTACGTGCGTTAGTAGCGCTTTTCCAGTATGTAACTCTCCTCAAGCATATCGCCAGCGTTTATGATTCTTACAATGCTGAATCCACATTTATTAATGTAAAAATGGTGATTTCGTTTGGAAAATCCAGGCGTTTCAGTTCTCCAAATTTTAGTATCCGGATATTTCTTTTCAATATTCTCCCATATTTTAAGCCCAATACCTTGATTTTGATATTTAGAGTCGATGAATATTGTTCCCAACGTGTTTTCATTGTTTTGAAAAATCCAAACAATATACATTCCGATAGGCGCTGAATCGAGTAAAACTATGGCTGCGGTGCTATCATCATGCAATGCCCATCTCCTTAAAAACTTGCCGTCGTCATAGCCAGGGGGGCCACCTTCCTCCTTGTTTAAATGGATTCTGGTATCCTCATCAAAGGAGCGTTTCATTATCACTGAAAGCGCTGAAATATCGTTTTCATTAAATTGGCGAAATGTTAACATTCCATTGAATGGCATTTCCTCCCCCCTACACAATTAAAAACAAATCTGGATAATGGATAAACAACCATATCATATCTCGATTCTATTCATTTTAACAATTCCTGCGAATTCGCTGTCCGCCGAAGGCATGGATCGTACGGGTTCCAGCTATGCATTTGCCCCATTGTTGCGTCCCTTTCGGAATAAACAGCTCATCTCCTGGATTAAGTACATATGATGTACCATTCATATAGACCGTATATCTTCCAAAAACACATACCATGTATTCGTCAAAATCATGGGCGTGTATTTTGGACGTTCGTTCCGTATGGCATGTCCAAAAAGCCATTTGGGAACCGTTTTTTCCTTCAAAGTAATAGCCTTCAATATCATCGGTATTTTGTTGACTGCTATCGATGCGATTCAAGGCGTTTTTCATAAATTCAGGAAAGTCATTCATGTTTGGCCTCCAACGTCCAAGTTGAACAATACACGACGCCAAAACAAGTATCTTTTGGAATAATAACTCCCCAAGAGTCAAAACGTCTAGCGCACGTGCCAAGAACAAACCGACGACGTCCATATTGTTAAATATCTTCTGACGTCTTTGGGGTTTGGGGAGGAAGGATGGGGAAAGAAACATGATCCAAACAACCGCATTACCTCCTGGTTGCTTGTAAGGATGATAATTTCACTTCGTGTCTACAGGTTGCAGAGGATCACAATGCGACTCAACGCACAGTGATGACGATTTTACCGATATGGCGCCCTTCGTTAAAGTACCGGAGGGCTTCAGGCACCTTGTCCAAGGAAAACGTTTTGTCGAGGACAGGAACAAGTTGATTTGTCTCCAGAAGCTCACCAAGCGAATCGAGACCTTTGCTTGGGCCGTCCATCACCACTTGAAATGGCATGCTGGTGTGCCTCAACGCCGCGTAATACTTGCCGAGCATAATACGAAGAATCCGGAATGTTTCACCACCGATCACGGCATATATGCCGCCCGGGGCCAAGGCCCGTTTGCACCTGGACAAAGGACGCGAGAGGTTGCAATCAATGATCAAATCATACAGGAAGCCGCGCTCGGCCCAGTCTTCTTGGGTGTAATCAAGCGTGTGGTCTGCCCCAATGGTTTTAATAGCGTCCAGCTTGTGTGGCGCGTCCACCCCCGTCACTTCTGCGCCATCCAGTTTGGCAAGCTGGATGGCAAACGATCCCACTCCGCCTCCTGCTCCGTTTATCAATACTTTATGATCTGACCGCACAACTTTTTTTTTACGATATCCTCCCAGCGCAAGAACACCAGCTTGAGGTACAGCCGCTGCCTGCACAAAGGAGAGGTTTGCAGGCTTGCGTTCGACGAACGTCTCGCGGATGCAGGCCAATTCGGCAAATCCGCCCCAGCAATCCCACAGATCTCCGAAGACCTCATCTCCGGGTTTGAACCGTGTAACGCTCGGGCCGATTGATTCCACCACTCCGGCGATATCAGCACCGAGTCGCTGCTTACCCAATTTTGGCCTAAACAACCCGAACATAGCGCGATTGGCAAAAGGCACACCACTGAAATATTCCCAATCCCACGAATTGACGGAAGACGCATGAACACGCACAAGCAATTCGTCTTCTTTGGGCTGAGGGTCAGGAACATCCAGAAGTTCAAGATGCTCAAGAGACTTGTATTGAGTAAAAACTAGAGCTTTCATGGGTATTGTATTCGTTGAGGTTGTGTCTTCACGAAAATCGTGTGTCTCACACCGCATGAAAAGCAGTAAATACCCCTGTCAGCAAAACATACAAAGTGGATTCACCGAGAGTCCATAATCTCAAGGTAGCCTCCTTATCTGCCCACGATTCATAGCCCAATCCCCACTACATCGGCAACGCAACAGCTCCATCTTCCTCACCAATGGTTTTGATCAACTCTTTGAGATTGTTTGAAAGATTGGTCAGCTCCAAAATGCTGTCGTTGGCTTGGTTCATTTGTTCGCTTGTTCTGCCGGAAATAGAGTTGATTTCTTCCACGGAACGGCTGATTTCTTCGAAGGCGGCGGATTGTTCTTCTGAGGACGCGGCAATGGCGGAGACTTGTCCGGCGGTGCCTTCGGCGATACTTACGATCTCGGCGAGTGACATACCGGATTGTTCGGCAAGTCCGGTGGTTTTTTCCACGGCCTGTGCTGCGGCTTCGGTTCCTTGCAGAGACTTTTGTGTCTCTGTCTGAATCTCATTAATGGCCTGCCCCACTTCTTTGGTCGCGTGCATCGTTTTTTCGGCGAGTTTACGGACTTCATCGGCGACCACGGCAAATCCACGTCCGGCTTCACCAGCTCGTGCGGCTTCAATAGCGGCATTAAGTGCCAGGAGATTGGTTTGATCGGCAATGTCTTCGATCACTGTAATAATCTGTCCAATGGACTGCGCTCGCGTCCCAAGTGAATCCATATCGCCTTTCAAAGTTTCAGCGTGTCGCTTCACATCACGAATCGCTTCAATCATTTGGCGAACAACACCTTCCCCTTCGATCGCCTTGTCCTTGGCTTTTTCCGCACTCTTTGCTGCATCTGCCGCACTCTGCGTTATTTCCAAAGAAATGGAATTCATCTCTTCCATAATAGCGCTGGTCTCCTGGGCATAAAACAATTGATCCGTAGCACCTTTGTTAGCCTGATCGACCTGATCTTGCAGTTCGCTTGCCGACTCCGAGATATGTTCTGCGATATCGTCGGCATGGCCCGCCATATCTTCAATTTGTCGATTCTTTTCCCGTAATTCCTGCTCCTGCTCGCGGATATGTGTCAGATCGAAAAACAACACGAAGGTTCCCAAGGGCATCGCATCCAAATCATAAATCGGCGTGGTACCCACGCTTACAACTCGTTCATTCCCATTTTGGGTGACAATGTTGATTTCACGGAATTGGTTACCTTGCGAAGTGAACATCGTAGTGGCTTGTTGAGACTGCCCACGAAAAAGTGTTTCTTCTATGGATTTTCCATAGAGCGATTCGGGAGCGCTTCCGTGTTCAAATAAATCAACCACATGTTGATTGGCATATGAAATAGCGTGTTCCGGAGTAATAATGACACATGGCGACGATGCCGAAATGCCGTCGAGCACCCCCTGAGAAAAACCGAGACGTTCCTTCATTTGCCCCACCATGGTGTGCACAGCATCAATCGTTCGCGCAATGACATCATTGGCGGTATACTGGATATCGGCGTCATAATTTCCGCCGGCAACGTCGGCTGTATATTTGCTGAGCTTGCTGAGCGGTTTGGTAAAAATATTCGTAAGAAAAAACGTGACTACAGCGGCCAGGAGAAGCAATACAACGCCTACAAGAGCCGTTGACCACAACATTTTCGTGTCGGCTCCTCGCAACATGTGGTCATCAGCCATACCGACCACAAAGTACCAATCCCATGCAGGAAAATATTGAATATAGACCGTCTGGGGTTTTCCATCCGTATAGGACAGAAAACCATTTTTCACACCCAAAAGAACTGCTTGGTCCAAACCAAGATCAGCCAACAATTTGCCTTCTTTGGCATGATCAGGGTGGACCATGACGACACCGTCCCCATTGAACGCATAGGCAAAGCCTTCACCCCCGACATTTGTTCCAAGCACACTGCGCCGTACCGCGTCAGTCAAGATGGGCTCTCCGACATAGAGAGCACCCACCACTCTCCCCTGCGTATCTTCAATCGGTTTATAGGCCGAGATATACCACTGATCGACAACAAAAGCGCGGCCATGATACGGGCGCTTGTTCGTAATGGCCTTGTATACCGGACTCTCTTCAGAAATAAATGTCCCAATGGCGCGCTTGCCATTTTTGGTTCTGACATTTGTCCCTATGCGAATCATTTTTCCCTTGTCCAACTGAAAAATCGTGGCTGTAGCGCCGTCTCGCAGTTGCCAACCATCAATGGCGGTGGCATTGGCCAAGACAGTCGATCCAGCTTTCAATGTCGGCAGTGCTATCGTTTGAGATTGCTCCGTCGCTTGATTGATCACGGTCCAGTATTTCGTCTCATTCGTATCGAGCGAAATCGGCCCCAACGCTTTGATCTTTTCCGCAAACAACGCAAGGTCGGATTCAACGCTCTGTTGTGTCGCTTCACTTTGTGACTGCATGTCATTGTATATCGTTTCAGTAAATGCTTTGATATTTTTCCGAGCAAGCTCAATCAAAGACTGACGAGCTTCCCACACATTGATCACGGCAAGGGACACAATCGTTGCCGCCAAGAGACCAAGAGTCATAAGTATAATTCTTAATTCGAATGGCATTCTACGAAACATAGTGAATTTCCTTTTATTGACTTGCAGTCTGACACTAAACAAATAAAGAATTAATCCAGCAAAATCATTGCCATTCAGGCAAAACGCAACAATATGAAGCGACTACATCATCATTGTATAGAATACGTTATAAAAAATACATCAAAAATGGGTCATAAAAAACCATCAAAAAAGCACAAAACTCAACACTAAACATAACACACTAATATGAATGACTTTTTATTGTGTCATTTTGAGACACAGTAAACAAAAAGGTGAGGCAATTTCAGACAGGAGTCGTGATTTATTCGTATACAGTGATTGTTTTTTATAAAAAATTTATGACGAACAGAGGGAACGATCTCCTGCAAGACTTCTGTCGACCCGATGCGTGTTTTATTGTCAATTCAAGGCTAGAAAATGTGACGCTCGATTACGATCATCGTTGTCACACCGTTGAGGTAGAATGGGATGAAATAAAGCGATGCTTAAAGGTAACGTGTCAATTCAAACATGCCGGGGATGCAATCGCCAATAAAAAATTCTTTCTTCCTGAAACGCAAAAACTCTATTTCGACCCTCAAAGGGGATACCTTGACCCAGGAAGTCTCAACATTAAAAAAGTCATTCTGGATGCGAAACACATCCCATAAACCGTATATACAGCCTTACGCCCCCACACCCGGCTCAGCCTGTTCGGCATAGTCGAACAGTTTGTAATACAATTCGCAATATGGATCTTTGCGTTCCAAGGTTCCCATGGCGGTGTAGGTCCGCACCGGACAGCCGCCATGGCAGAGGGCGAGGTGTTTGCAGGTGAGGCAGTCTTCTTTTGCCAGAATCGATGCCGGACGTTTGGCGAGGCGTGCGGCAAAAGGACTGATGAAGAGTTTGGCGAGGTCTGGCGTATCGAGCAGGTTGCCGAAGCGGGATTCGGGATAGCTTGTCACCCAGCAATCGCATTGCGCGACATTGCCCATAGGATCGATGGCAACGAACTCTTTCAGGCAATTCGGCCGCCAGAGACACGGCAGGCATTTTTCCGCATGGTGAAAGGCTGCTTCAAGCACGTCGAACGGTCCTATACGAACGTGTGGAGCCTGATTGCGGCGAAGAATATCGAGTCCGATCAGAAAGTCGGCCAAATCCAGTGCGTCAAGGGTTTGTCCAGCGTCTTTCCCCGGTCCTCCCGGAAACGGTGTGTTGAGTTGAAAACTCGTAATGCCGAGCGTATTGACCATGTGGTCAAGGAATGCCGCTGGCCCCAACTCCAGGGTTTGCCGATTGGGCAAACTGATGACACCAAGTTCAATGCCGTCGGCACGCGCAACATCAGCGCGATCTCGCCAGGCCGCTTCATACTCTTCAGCCGGCTGACCAACCGCCCGGCGGTGCAGGTTGGGGTAGTCGAGCGATGTCCCCAGCACTCCACCAAAAAAATGAAAAACGATGTCACGATAGGACGTATCATAGCCGAGTAAATTCGTTTGTCCGGCATGATGCACCCGCACGCCTGCATTGCGGGCTACTTGTTCTATGAGGGTGTCGGCGCGCTCAAACCAGGCTGGGGGCAAACACAGAATGTCACCACCCTGCCAGTTGACTTCGACATATTCCGCAGCAATGGCGTTGGCGTAATCACAGATAGTCTCCATGATTGTTGCCAAATCGTCATGTCGCATATCCACGGCCAATTTGTTTTCGAAGCAGTAGTCACAGGCTGCGTTGCAGCGCAATGTGGGCATGAGAATAATGGAGAAGGATCTGGCCATATAAAAAATTGGGTCGGTTAGTGCGAAGCAGAATCAACGTCGTCCTGTGCGTGACGCACATCTTCGGCAAGTTGCTCGGCTGCATCAAGAATAACATCGAACAGACTATGAAATGCTGAACAGTCGGCCGTGGGATCATGCCATTTGAAATACCCGCGACACACAGGACCGTGCTCGCACTCAAAGCATGCCGGTGCATATTTTTCGATCTGCTCATCACGGTAGGCAAAAAGATCCTGGGGTTTCACCTGTCGTTCCGTCAGAATCCAAGCCAAGCGGGACGACACCGTTTCCAGTCCTGTATCCGTGATATATCGACTCGTTGCCGGGTTCTCTTCCTGAATATCAAACAAATCCACAGGCGTTTGATGATAGCAGGTATGCAGGAGACCATGGTAGAAATCGATGGGCTGTGTCAAACTCCGTCGGTATAACGCAAGTTCCAATCCTGCGACGAGTTCTTCAGCCCCAGCCGTGCCCGACAAAGGAATCTCCAAAGCAACGGCCATATCAAGCGATGCCGCAATGCTAAGACCTGATACAAACCCAGGAATACAATTGAGACGTACACGGACCGGCCGGGAAGCGGTGAGTTGTGCCAAATCATAGAGTTTTGCCGGTTCGTCCTGGAGACCGGCAACGATTTCGACAGGAACCCCATCTGGAATCGGAACAAAGTCAGCCAGATCATGGTCGAACCCGGCAAGTTCAAGGCCGATGAGTTTCTGGCTATTGATATGGGGCATTCCTTCGATAAGTTCGGTAACGGTATGTCCCCGTAATACGCACGATTGCTCTGCATAGGACGAAATCAACCGAACCGGCACATTATACCATGGCCGCGCTAAGGACATGTCTTCTTGCATAATTCACTCTATGTTGTGACCGAATACTTGGCTCCCTCATCCTCGTGAGAGAGCGCAACGGGCATCTCATAGAGGTAAAGAAGAGATGCCCATTGCATGTTACCTGCGTCGGTTGACCCAAGATCCGCCGCGACCGTATCCTCGGTTGTTCACCCAGGAACCGCCACCCCAGCCGCCACGACGATTTACCCATCCACCGCCGCCACGGTTCACCCAACCGCCGCCATTCACCCAACCGGGACCACCGAGGTTCACCCAGTGTCCACCCACGTTTGCCCAGCCTCCACCAGGCATCATGGGACCGCGTCGATTGATCCAACCGGCTTCAGCCTTTTTCTCCGGTAAAGCCAAAACAGAGCCGAAAACGGCAACGGCCACCGCCGCCTGAGACCAACGTCCCAAACGCTTCAAAAAGCAGCGTCGGGATATCTGGTCGGGAGAATCCGGAGAAATCGTATCCATGTCGTCTGATGCAGCAATGTCCTGCACCAGATGTTCTTCATCTTTCTTGTGCATGGACTACTCCTTCTGAGCCGTTTCAGTCATCTGGTCTGCTCCGACCACATTGGAAAAATGAAATGTCTGAAACTTCCAGCCGGTTTTCTCTTTCACGAGTACAGCCGATACATTGAGCATGAAGCCGGTTTCGTCCTTTCCCCGTTGTTCGGTATACGAGCATACCGCCGTAACCCAAGCGATATCTTCTTTCGTGCCCCCCATGACAAATGGGCATTCGCGTTTTGTTTTGCCCTTGTCAAAATCCTTAAAAAAGTGGCTATAGGCATCTTTAATTTCTTCTTTCCCTACCCACAGTTCACCGGGGCCGGTTCCCATGAGCACAGGATCGGTATCGGAGAACGATTTCAGAACGGCATTGATGTCTTTCTCAGCCATCGCCTTATCATGGGCATCAAGCATAGCTTTGATTTCAGACTTTGTTTCGGACTTGGCTTCATCGGTTGCCGCCAACACGGTTCCCGCACCAAAAGCCATCATGAGCATCAAGGCACACAACGCTAGGCAGAAGGATCGTTTCATGGTTTTCTCCTTGTTCAAATAAACATCACGTTATTTCTTCAAGCGATAGCTCTGTTTCTTACGGCATTTCCTGCTCTGCGACAATCACCAACTTGCATTTTCTTGAAAAGACAACCTGCACAAAGAAAAAATACATGGACGTAGACGAAATTTCTGCAATACTTTATTCTGATAAAACTGCCCTGTCCCGACATTCCATGTTGTCGTGGAAGAATCTGTACAACAGCAACCCTGCGAGGAGAACATGAGCCGTCTGCGTGTTTCCATCCTGTGTGTCGTCACCATACTGATGACAATGCCATTCCAGCTTTTTGCTGCCTCTCTCACCGACATCCAACCCATCGTTCGACAAGCTCCTGTCCCCTTTCCGTTGTCCGGCAAAACGGTTTTGGCGTATGAAGTCGCCTTCAACGATCCCCGGCCTCTCGGACTTGAACTTGTGGCTTGCACGGTGACGAACCAAGACGGAAAAACCGTCGCTTCGTATGATGGTTCCACGTTAAACGAGATGGTCAAACTTCCCGATGACCGCAAAGTCACGGAACGGGCCAAGCAATTCAGCGGCATTCTGCTGCGTCCGGTCATCTTTCTCTGGCTTTCTTTTTCATCGGACGAACCTGTTCCCACCGCACTCGGCCACCAACTCGTTTTTGCCGACAAGGACGGAACCCAAGCAACAATTTCCGTCCCCAACATCGAATTATCCGCTTCCGCACCGGCAGCGCTCCCGTCTCCCCTCACCGGACCGAATTGGGTCGCCACCGCCGCCTTTGCCAACGATACCTATCACCGTCGTTCTCTGATTCTCATTGATGGGAAAAACTATCTCGCGCAACGCTTTGCCGTGGATTTCGTCCAGTATGACAACAAAGGCCGGCTTTTTACAGGAAATCGATCAAAGAATGAAAGCTATCCATATTATGGCGCGCCTGTGCTTTCCGTTGCCAAAGCCACAGTCTGCCATATCTACGACGGTGTTCCCGACAATACGCCGGGTGAATTTCCACCTCATGACGCGTTAACGCGTGATTCCGTTCCCGGAAACCACGTCATCCTTGATCTCGGCGAGGGTCGATACGCACTGTACGGGCACCTCATCCCGGGAAGTATCACCGTCAAAACCGGACAAGCTGTCGATGTGGGCGATGTCCTTGCGCGCTTGGGAAATTCAGGAAATTCGGATGCCCCGCATCTCCATTTTCATCTTTGCGACGCATGCGATGCGCTTGCCTGTGAAGGCCTGCCCTTTGCGTTGAACCGCTATACAGCAGTGGGAACCGCTGTTCCCGATATCTATGAACAGGGTTTCGGGATGACATCGCATACGCCCATGCCTGCCGTACTGACAGCGATGCCCAACTTGACCGTCATGGATATGAAATAAGATTTTCTACCGGCCGACTCGCACGGCTGCGGCCATGGCCGTGGTGAGAACAAGATGGTGAAATGGTCGCACGATCTGGAAATAGAGTCGGCCGGTGGGTCTCAAGAATGTTACAAACGTCCCCACATCGAAGCGGGTATCTGTTTGTTGTTGTGATGCAACAACCACGATGTGCGCTATCAAATTCTTGTCTTCGGTTTTCCCGATCCAATAGCTATCGTACGCAGCCTCCACGACCCTAAATGGTCCCAACTGTTCGCCAGGTGTCATCGGAGCATGGCTCCGAGAAAAGGTTCCGGTCATCGTCGGAAGCCGAATGCCAAGAATTCCTGCAACAATTGCTCGAAACGCATACATTGATTGCAACCAGACCGGTCGATATTGCAACAAACTGACCACGAAACGATCTAATGGCATGCGACCACAAACAGATTTCCAATCCACATAATCGGTGTCCTGAGACAACATCGTCACAAGAGGAATTTGCTCATGCATGGCCGGGCTCCATGTGTTTTCCGCACTATGTAAAAAAGACCTCAAAATCAGCGTATTATAAATAACGCCGCTGCAGAGCAACCGTTTTTTCTTTTGGCAGCTTGCGCCCTTTCGACATTCATGATTTTGTCATGTTCTCTTTATGAACCTAATCATCAAAGGAGACTCCCATGACGGCCCTCTATATTGTTCTTGTACTCGTGGTACTTGGCGTCATTTATGCCGTGTCGCTCTACAACGGACTTGTTCGCAAACGAAATATCGCGTCGGAAGCGGAAAGCGGCATCGATGTCCAACTCAAACGACGCCACGATCTCATTCCGAACCTTGTGGAAACGGTGAAAGGCTATGCCGGGCATGAAAAATCCGTTCTTACGGATGTCACCATGCTACGTGCACAAAGCATGCAAGCCACTGGCATGAAAGAAAAAGCCGGGCTGGAAGCGGCGCTCACCCGGTCAATCGGCAATTTGTTTGCCGTGGCCGAAAACTATCCCGACCTCAAAGCCAACCAGAACTTCCAGCAGTTACAAACCGATCTCACGGCTATTGAAAACGAAATCCAGTTGGCGCGACGATTCTACAACGGCGCTGTCCGCGACTACAACACCGCCATTCAATCATTTCCCGCCATGCTTGTGGCCGGTTCGCTCGGATTTGCTCCTCGTGAATTCTTTGAACTTGAAGACAAAGGCGATCGTCAAACCCCGACGGTCAACTTCTCCTGATTATTCAACGCAAGGAGACACCCATGCCACGCCTACTCCGTCCCCTCGCCCTCCTCGTGTTTCTTGCTCTTTCCGCCTGGATCGCTACGGCCCAGGCGGCCGAGGTCATCACCCGCTTTGACAGCGACATTCAGGTCTACACCGATGCCAGCCTCAAAGTACGCGAATCCATTACGGTTATTGCCGAGGGCAATAAAATTAAACGGGGAATTTATCGTGACTTCCCCACCCGATACACAAACGCTTCAGGGCAAAGTATCGTGGTGCCGTTCCATGTTGAATCCGTTACTTGCAACGGCAAGCCGGAACCGTATGTTGTGCAGGACCTGTCCAACGGTAAACGTATTCGCATCGGGCAGAAAGACGTCATCCTCTCGCCCGGCACATACACCTACGTCATTACGTATACGACCGGCAGACAAATCGGCTACTTCGCCGATCATGACGAACTGTATTGGAATGTCACCGGCAATGGTTGGGGCTTTCCCATCAAACAGGCACAAGCCACCCTCACCCTCCCGCCAGCTGCCAACATCTCTGATGTCACCGGATATACCGGTCCTCAAGGCTCGCGGGAGTCGAATTTAACAGATCATACCACGTCGCCCCATACAGCGGTTTTCACCACGACGGAACCGCTCGCTCCGGGTGAAGGCATGACGATTGTGGCCGCCTGGCAAAAAGGCGTTGTACACCAACCTGATGCCGCCGAAGAAGCACGCATGATGTTTTGGGATAACGCCGACCTGTATATTCTGGCTGGCGGTGTATTGCTTGTCTTTCTCTACTACATCTTCATCTGGTGGCGAGTTGGTCGCGACCCTCGGGCTGGTACGATTGTTCCACTCTTTGCACCACCAAAGGGAATTTCTCCGGCAGCAGCGCGCTTCGTCATGCGCATGGGATTCGATGACACCTGTTATAGTGCGGCCATCATTGATGCCGCCGTGAAAGGATGTCTACGCATAGTGCAAGAAGACAAAAAGACCTACAGCTTGGTCCGGACGAATACGAACGAATCAACTTTATCTCCGGGCGAAACCGCGGTCATGCGTGCGCTGTTTTCTCTTTCTGATACGATTGAACTCAAGCAAGACAATCATCAATCCATCCGAAAAGCCCGAAAAAATCTTCAACGCAGTCTGGTCAAAGAGTTCGAAAACGCGTTCTTCGTCACCAATATCACACAGTTTGCGGTCGGGATCGGTCTCAGCCTCGCGATTGTCATCCTGGCACTTATTTTTGGTGATATGGAACGCCTTATGCCAACTCTCATCATGGCGTTTTTTCTGTGTGTTTTCGGCACAGTTGCCGTCAGCATGCTGCGACGCTTTGCCGGATTAAAAATTATCCAGAAAATGCTAACTGTTATCATACTCCCACTCATGCTCATCGGTTTTGCCGTCCCAGTGATTGCACTCATGATGGAAATGGCAACGGGAATCTTGTGGCTTGAACCGGCGTCCATGGCGTCTCTTGTTCTCCTCAACCTTACCTTCTTTCATCTCCTGAAAGCACCGACGGGGCTCGGGAGAACGTTCATGGATCAACTGGAAGGATTCAAGATGTTCCTCGACATTGGCGAAAAAGAACGCCTTGCCACCCTCTATCCACCCAAAATTACGCCTGAACTTTTCGAGCAGTTCCTCCCCTATGCGCTGGCGCTGGGCGTTGAGCAAGCCTGGGGTGAGAAATTCAACAATGCCATGATCGAAGCTGGTGTTGAACCGACCAGTTACGTTCCAATCTGGTACGTTGGTCCATACTGGCATCATGGAACCGATATCGGTGGCTTCTCCTCATCGTTAAGCACTGGCCTGACGTCCTCGGTCATGGCATCGTCCGTCGCTCCGGGTTCGTCCTCCGGATTCGGCGGTGGTGGCTTCTCCGGCGGTGGTGGAGGCGGTGGCGGTGGTGGAGGCTGGTAAGCGAACTATCAGTCAACAACACGGAAAAGAATCAACGTGCCTTTCGAGCTCAAGAGAACTCCCTTGGGCTCGAAAGACCGCAATATGCAGACAGCAGTACATACAAACGATTTTATACCGGGGGAAGCGCACTTGATGACGTCGTCATTTGGGAAGCTTGACGAATAAGTATGTGGTGCATGAACACCGTACACGCTCGATAAACTGCAATTGTTGGGAAGAGCAAAAGCAATGCTACCAAGAACAGAAACATGCTTGAATGGACATATTTTTCAAGGAAGTACAAAAAAAGCGGATGCAGAATATATATATGCAAAGAATATTGTGGAGATATCGAAAAGAACAATACTTTCTGTATGAATCCATTCAATCCAAATAGAAACATGCCTACAGCAAATGGTATTGTCACAACAAGAAATTGATGCCGTATCGCGTCGGAAGAATAGTGTTGAAGAGCATAGTATGCCTCGGCATACTGAAATCCAATTCCAACAAGAACAAAGAGGACAGTATAGTATAATTTCATGCTATACACATCGTATCGAGATAAAACCATCCCGATATAGAGAAATGGAATCGACAAAAGATACTTCGTCATATTAAACGTTATTGGTGTATCAATACGGCATACCATACAAAAATCAGTAGAAACACATGCAACGAGGATAATACAGGAAAGAGGAAGAAAGAGATCGTCCCATCCAAGGCGCTTCACACTATAAATAACGGCGACACCGATAATCAATGATGAAAGATACCACAGGTGGAACCACGTTCCAATATACAAAACTTTCATAGAAAGTATTCGCGAGAGCCCATCCCAACCTCTGTCCCACACAACAAGCGGTGCATAGAGACACGAAGCAAGAACAAACAGTATAAGAATTCTCACAAGGAACTTTGGTGCTCTCTCAACAACACTTCCATTCCTTTGCAAAAAATATCCGGAAACAATAAAAAAAAACGGCACAGCCCAGCGGAATAACAAACGAATATTCACACTCCATTCAGGAGGAAGCTCGCTGAAATGACCGACATGTGTTGCGACGACACTCAGAGCAGCCAAAAGCTTCACAAGCTCTAAAGACATCACGCGCTTACTCATACAACCTCTGAATGAAATATTTTTTTCAATACGTCATACCGATAAATGGCAGGAAATTTCTATCAGGAAAACCATGAATTTTTCAAAAAAATCCATTTTGCAATGAAAATATACTTGGAAGGGGAAATGAATATGAATTTACCAGCTCATCATGAAGGGAGATACAAGACGACAATACATTTTATACTATTCGTCAAAGCACGATGTGAATTCTTGGTCATGCAGAAAAACCGTGAGCAACACACCGTATAACAACGAAGTTACACGCCAAAAACTTGTGTTGCTCACGGCACTATGCTTCCTCTTAAATCATGGAGCCACGTACAATTCGTGCCGCCTCAACCATATTCTTAAGTGCAGCATGCGCCTCGCTCCAACCTCGAGTTTTCAAACCGCAATCCGGATTTACCCAAAGCCGTTGTACAGGAATAACAGCGATTGCGCGTCGCAATAAGCCTTCCATTTCTGCAACGCCAGGGACACGAGGACTATGAATATCATAGACTCCAGGACCAATCTCATTGGGGTATTGAAATTCGCGAAACGCTTCGAGCAACTCCATACCACTTCGGCTCGCTTCAATACTGATAACATCAGCATCCATCTCAACAATTGCACCGAGAATTTCATTGAATTCTGCGTAGCACATGTGGGTGTGGATCTGCGTTCCATCGTCCACACCATTGGCTGCAAGGCGGAAGCAATCCACGGCCCACCGCAGATACTCCGCCTTGTCCTCATCGCGAAGCGGTAACCCCTCACGAAGAGCCGGCTCATCAATCTGAATGATATCAACTCCCGAACGTTCTAAATCATGCACTTCATCCCGAATAGCAAAGGCAATCTGAGTACATGTCATGCTTCTGGGCTGATCGTCGCGTACAAAACTCCAGCAAAGTATCGTCACCGGCCCCGTGAGCATCCCTTTCATGGGCTTTTGTGTCAGGGATCGAGCATATCGTGTCCATTCTACGGTCATGGGAGCAGGACGGCTCACATCACCAAAGATAACAGGTGGTTTCACACATCGACTTCCGTAACTCTGCACCCAGCCGTTCTTGGTAAAACAAAATCCATCCAATTGCTCACCGAAATACTCGACCATATCGTTGCGCTCCGGCTCTCCGTGAACCAACACGTCCAGGCCGATTTCTTCCTGCTTCTCAACGACATCTTTAATGAAGCCGCGCATTGTCTCCGTGTATTCCTCAACCGAAAGCGCTCCTTTCTTCCATTGGCTCCGCGTCGCCCGAATCTCTGTCGTTTGCGGAAAAGACCCGATGGTTGTCGTCGGGAGCAAGGGCAAACCATGGAGTGCACGCTGCACGGTCCGGCGTTGGTCGTAAGGGGTATGGCGACACAACATATCAGGCGTCATATTTTCCACTCGTTGACGAACAATATCGTTTCGAATGGAAGTCGAATTTCTCCGAGCTTCCCAAGCGTCGGCATTCTCCTTCAGTAACACGGGATCGCCATGGCCGCGTACTGCATCGGCAATCATCCGTACTTCCCGGCATTTTTGCAGTGCAAAAGCCATCCAATTTTTTACTTCAGCAGGTAAGGCCGTTTCTTCATCCAGATCCACCGGCGTGTGAAGCAAAGAGCACGATGGCGCAATCATAACCCGATCCAGTCCAACAACAGACACGGCAGTCTCACAAAGCGTTATCGCTTTCTGTGCATCAACCCGCCAAATATTGCGCCCATCGACAACGCCAAGCGAAAGGCACGTTTGAGGGGCAAGTTCGGGAAGCATGAATTCCAATTGTTCAGGCGCTCGTACGCAATCCAGATGGAGTGCATCAATTTCAAGTTGCGAAACAAACGATCGATTATGGGAAATAGCACCAAAATAGGTGGACAACATCACCTTGGCTGGACGTGCCTGCTGCAGGATGTTCATGTAGGCTTGACGAAATTGTGGAACCAATTCCTGGGGAAGGTTCAGGGCAAGCACCGGTTCATCGAGCTGTATCCACTCGCAGACAGAACTCAAACGATGAATGATCTCGGAATAGACGTCGAGCAGCCCGGGAAGCAGCGACATAGTGTCAAAAGGACTGCCTACGGCTTTGCCGAGTCGAAGAAAGGTAAACGGTCCAGGAAGAACCGCTTTGACGCGCTTGTGCTCAACCCGCGCTTCTTCAATTTCGTGGAAAAGCTTTTCGCAAGAGAGTGAGAAAATCTGATTTTGAGTAAATTCCGGGACAATATAGTGATAATTCGTATCAAACCACTTGGTCATTTCCATCGCGGTCATGCCACGTTCACTCTCTCCTCGAGCCATGGCAAAATACGTATCCAACTCCACCGATTCACCATTCCAACCATACCGTTCAGGAATGCACCCGACCATGGCGGCGGTATCCAGCATACTGTCATACAGAGAAAAGTCACCGACGGTGATGATGTCAATCCCCGCATCACGCTGTTCTTTCCAGTGCGTTATGCGAAGTTCTTTACATGTCGCTGTGAGATCTGCAGCAGTTCTCTCACCTCTCCAAAACGACTCCACAGCCTTCTTCAGTTCACGATGGCGTCCAATTCGCGGGAAGCCGAGCGTATGCGTCAGCATGCGTGACACTCCTTCAAATGCAAGGTTGAGTGTTTCACTCGGGCGCATCACGCAAACAAAAAACCCGTTTCCAGATAAAAGGAAACGGGCCGAAAAAGGATACACACCACGTCACAACAGTGTAACGCGAGGTACTCCGATTCCGGCCTTATTCGCGAGGCCCGAATGCATGCCTTGTCGGGGCGTCTTCCGGCTTCTGGGGGGAGACGAAATATTTCGTCTCAGCTCTGGAGGCAAATCCTTCCCGGAATGTATCCAGTGGTTTTGCCAAGCACCCTTATCCAGTTACGGCAGCGCGTCTGCGACGGATTTTCACCGTCTTCCGTTTCCCAACAGGCAAATATATACCAATGTATTGCGTCCCTCTAACGGACGCGGTGAAGGCTGTCAATTTGATCCTTCATCGAGAAGAATCAACGGTGGAGATTGTCTGGGGAAGACATGAACAACCGACAAGACAAGACTTCCCCTTCTTTCTCAACAGAGGCAACAGGTACAAAGCATCGGAGAGCTACACAGCACTTTCGATTTTATCGTTATGTTATATTTTACATTGCATTTCGATAATTTGGTAACCAAGAAGACGTCATACACGTTTGGCGTATCTTTGTGAGTTCGGCTTCATGCAAATCAACGCACAAAATGTGTGCGTGACGTGATGAATTGGCAAATTTCTTTTTAAAGGTAAAAACACCATCGCCGTTTGCTCCAGAAGGAGCACCTCCAAACCACACCTCTTTGTCTCCGAAAAAATGAATCGCTTGGTCGAATAATAAATATGTTCCGAAATCCTTCATAACGTGCTCATCCACTAAAAAACTATGCGCGTGCCAGCTTTGACCGCCAATGTCTGAGAAGAACAGGAAAACACCAGCAAGCGTTCCTGTATCGCGTCGTCGCAAAGCGAAACAAGCAGTACTTTCAGGATGATCACCAAAAGTTGTTATCAATCGCGCAAAATGATGCTCGTCGGGAGATGAGAACTCATGAATAGAACGAAGTTTTTTCAACCGAGATTGCCAGCTGAACATGACAAAATGTTCTGGAAGAAGCGTTTCGCGCTGAACAACGAATATCCGATCTGCATGTGTCAAACGACGACGAGTTCTTCGTGAGTAGAATTCGCGGCTAGATTGCTGCTTGGGACAGTGCCCCAAATGCGTCTTCAATACACGAAACTCAGCGTTGAATCGCTTGCGTATCGAGGACATAGCGGTATCAATCTTCCTCTCATCGATATCGGGCCGGATAACCGCAGTAAATGTGAGTGGGGAGAAACTTCCCATATCTCGTATGGCCTGAAGCTGCTCCAAGGAAGGAAGCGCTTGATAAGGCCAACTTCCCCAAGCATCCCAATAGTCAAGCTCGAAGCGACGCAACAAAAATGCCCCTGCCTCCGTATCCTTTGGTAGACCAAGCCAACCAAGTGTGTTTACATACCGTGGAGTATCAAATACGAGCATGCTCTTTCCACTCAAATTATTAGGACAAAGCGC
This sequence comes from Desulfovibrio inopinatus DSM 10711, assembly GCF_000429305.1. Taxonomy (NCBI): domain Bacteria; kingdom Pseudomonadati; phylum Thermodesulfobacteriota; class Desulfovibrionia; order Desulfovibrionales; family Desulfovibrionaceae; genus Desulfovibrio; species Desulfovibrio inopinatus. The sequence goes on along the minus strand of NZ_AUBP01000002.1, from coordinate 96,739 downwards.
AATCTTAAAACGAAACAACACAAAAACAATGTTAATAGTCTAATGAAATTCAACTTCTATTCAAAATAGCACTATATTATAATAAATCAAACGGACCATACCCATATAAAACAACACATTTCGATATCAATTGGGCCAAGATACACAACAACATTGTAATTATAAATCACCAATGCTCAGCCTATAACTGAAAACATTGACTTTACAGCATTATAAACTTAATTTTATAGATATGAAGACACCTTCTTACGCGACAAATCTTTGCTCGAAAAATGTTCAGAAATTGAACTTCTTATACGATACAAGCCCGCCCTTTGGTGCAAAAGAACATTTCTTTCACTTTCTGCACGGTTATGTAATTCCTGCCTTGCATTGGTGCCATGAGGTACAATGTCGACATGTCAGTTTTGAAGACTGTGGGCCCCTCATGAATCCCAAACTTGCCGAAGCCTGCCAGCTCGCCTCCCTTGACTGTAGTCCCTTGATGCACGTTGCTACGCAAGAGCAAGATTCTTCCACTCAGTGCATCATCCCGCGTTGGGATGTACAACTCATTCGCTTTGATGGGGCAAATCAGACACCGAGTGAAATAAGCATGTTCCGCTCAAAGACGGCATACATACTTCAGTTCATGCTGGATCGTGCCCAAGAAGTATGCAAGAAACAAGGAACCCTCGAACAATGGCAGCAAATAGATATACTCGTGCTCAGAAGATCGCCAGATCATCCCTATTATGCTCCCGGAGGAAAAGTAAAGTTTCCGAAGTATGGCAGAGGGCGGCGTGCACTCCTCAACACCTTAGACATTGCGAATCATCTTGCCAAATCTGGATATTCTGTCAAAGAAGTTGACATGGGGAAGCTTCCGCTTTGGGAACAAATTATAGCCTTTCACAATGCATCCAGCGTTATCGGTGCAAGAGGCGCTGAGTTTGCTCACCTGTTTTGGATGCGGCCTGGTGCGACAGCCGTGATGTTTGCAACTCCCACCGCCAAAGAAAATAACGCCTCCAGGTCCTTATCTGAAATATTTAATCTCCGTTTCATCTCACCCAAGGTCGAGAGCAATTTCTTTTCAGTCGAACCAGAAGAAATTCGTGCTTACTTGCCATAAATTGAACTGAAACTGCCCCTTACCGGCTATCTGCAACCGTCTTCGCTATACGCTCTCTCTTATGCAGAGGCATTTCTCGATTTCAAGAATTGAAAAGCTCTCGTTTTACCAAGTCAATACAGGAGGATGAAAGAAAACGCGGAGTTTTTGGGTAAGGAGGTACACGCGGAAAACATGATAGAAAAACGCACACATTGCGTTTTCCTTTTGTTCTTACGGCTTCGAAACAGGCAGTGTTACGCGAAACGTTGAGCCCTTCCCGACTGTACTCGTCAGAATGAGTTCCCCGTGAAGAACATTCACAAGCTCTTTCACAAGGCTTAGCCCTAACCCTATTCCTTCATTTTTACGGGTCGAAGAACCATCGAGTTGCCTGAATGGTTCAAAAATTTGCGCCTGATCCGCTGCAGAAATGCCTGGACCAGTATCTTCAACTTCAAGGATCAATTGCCCGTCTTTCTCGGATTCAGGCTGATACGAAAGACGAATAAACACATGGCCATTATCGGTAAACTTAACGGCATTCTCTCCAAGATTAAGCACAATATGACGAATTCCACTTTCTAGCCCGACAAGCATGTCCGGTGTCTCCATAACCGGAGGTGGCATAGACAAGCCTTTTGCTTCCGCCTGTGGCAAAACCATAGAATGGACGGTTGAAATCACCGCTTGAGGATCAAATTCAGAAAACGCATCGAATACACGAGTTTTTCCCATACGCACGAAAAACAATACATCATCAATGAGTTGGTCTAAATCTCTTCCCCGTTGCAAAGCAAGATCAACAAGCTGTTTCGTATCATCTGTCCCCCCTTCTTCATCTTTGAGAATCGTTAAAATACCGAGCACGCCATTCAGTGGTGTACGCAATTCATGACAAACAACGGACATGAACTGTTCCTTCATCTTCAAGGCGTCCTGTGCTCTTTCTTCCGCGGCTAACGCCGCCTTCTCAGCTTGCTCACGCTTGATTATCTCACGCCGAAGATCGCGAAGGCGTCGAGTGATAAAAATAATGAAACACAAGAGGAAGACAGGAAAACTGAGTAAAATATCATCGAGGTTCCACGATTCATGCTGTCGGCTGAAGACATGAAACTGCTCGAAAAAATTCGATGTTCCCAACAAAACAAGGGAAAGAAAAGCAATACCTAAAAGGATGCAACCTTCAATGATTATTGATTTGTTCCTCATATACGACAACCTTGAAGCGCTCCTGTCGGCATGTACGCACACACAGTAACACGAAGGAAAATTCATACCTAAAATATCCTGCTGCCGCACATATACCATAACCATTGATTACAATATATATCTAATCACTATTCTTCCATAATAAAAACATGAGAATGACTCCACTCAAAGAATCAATCCCATAATCGGCTCTCTCCAAAGAGAAAAATGTGAAAGTCCGTGGAAGATCCTCAGAATATCTCCAACTTCTCACGCATTAGACAGGTATTTTCAAATGAGCGCAAAGCAATACCAAAAACAACCAATTTTATATTTTTATACCTCTTGCGTACAAATCATGGCGTTTTCATACATATCACAATGAATACATGTCAGATATAAGAACAAATACAACGGGTGTGTTCGAATTGTTTACATTTTCTCAATCAACGCAGCGTAAAAAAACTCGTTCAATTGGGATTCAGGATCGGGGAGTTTTTGAAGGAGGAGTTTTGCCCCAGGGGTTCGTTCAATAAACGACGCCACCTGGTCTTGGTTTTCAACGGGCAAAATGGTGCAGGTCAGGTAGGCCAGACGGCCTCCTTTGGGAAGAGCAGCAAAGGCATTGTCGAGGATAGCAGCCTGAGTTTTGATAACCTTTTTCAGGTCTGCGCGTGAACGTTTCCATTTCCCGTCAGGCCGGCGCGCCACCACACCGAGTCCGGAACAGGGAACATCCAAAAGAATGGTTTTCACATCACGCTTCAGGGGATACGGCGCATCGGCTCGTGCGACGAACCGAGGAGGTTGAGGGAGGCCAAGACGTTTTGCTTCGTTTACAATCCGCCCGAGCCGGGTCGTATGGACATCGGCACACCAGAGTTCAAGATCGGTTGTTTCCATGAGATAGAAACTTTTTCCCCCGCTCCCTGCACATGCATCCAATACCGGTCCCTGCCAATGATCCGGGAACAGGGCGGCCAGAGCAGCCTGCGATGCCGCGGATTGACGGCTCACCAAGCCACGCGCCAATGCACTCTCAAAACCGGGGCCAAGTTGCGTAATGTCCGCAGCTCCTGGCGCCATCGCAATGGTTGGAAAATGGGCGTAGACACATTCCGGTTGGCTTGCGAGGAGTTTGTAATATGACCTCGCACCGGAAGCATTTCCGTTAATACGCAATCCAAGGGGTGCTTCATTCGTTTGAGCGGCAAGAAAGGCTTCGATTTTCGGGCCGTATGCATCGAGCATCACCTTAACAAGCCAATCAGGCCAGGAATACAATCGGCTGAGAAATGTTTTGAGCGATGCCTTCACTCGATAGAAGTCTGGATCCAACAGGCTGGTACGTTCACGGCATACACGACGTAATACGGCGTTGGCCACCCCACCTTGCGAGCCACCCCACTTTGCTTTGATCCAACTGACAGCCCAGTCCACTGAAGCATACTCGGGGATACGGTCGAGCAGTAGAATTTCATACACCGCCATCCCCATGAGCATCATGACTTCCGGTTCAATACGATCGGGAGAGCGCAAAAACGTGCGCAACACGAACTCAATGCGCCCTTTATGCCGACAATACCCGTATGCAACCTGTGTAGCCAATCCGGCATCGGCGGGGTTCATATTCGCTGAGGACAATACCTGATCGACAGCAGCCTGAATATCCTGTGCAGGCCGTTGTGCTCCTGTTATCCATGGAAAAACAAGAACGAGTATGTCGCGAGCGGCGCGGCGAGCCGGAGGAACAGGTTGACGAGGGAAAAAATCGTGCGACATGACGGTCCTTTACGCTTCAGAAACGGTATACTGGTTTTCGAATCCGGAGCGGAGCGTACCGGACCCGCATCTGCTACGATGCGTGTGTGCCCGACGTATCTTCGTCTTTCACGAAGAGATCAATGGCGTGTTCCAAATTCATGATGGAAACGAGCGTGTCAAGGCACGGTCCATGCGGTCGGTCATTCAATACTCCAAACACCGGAATGGGGTACGTATCCTGGATACCGCTGGATAAATCGCGTTCACATGCAACGGCCAGAATAATTCTTGGCCGTTTTTGCACAACAATACGTCGCGCAATGGTTCCGCCTGTGGCAATAGCAATTTCCACACCTCGCCGTTCAGCCAAGTCGATCAAACCATCAATGGGACACTTTCCACACCGTTTGCACTTGTTGATATCATAGGTCAAACGAACGCCACATGTGCTGCTTTGCAGGCAATGCGGCAAGAGCATGAGAATTTTTTTTGCCGGTGCTTTAATACCTTCTGTAGCGACAAGCTCATTATTGACCTTAATAAAGGAATTGCGGATTTTTTCCTTGTTAATCCCGACGAGTCGGCCGAGCAGGATCATCACAGGAAGAAACAGTTTGATAGTCAGTCCACGCAATCGCTTGGTAAAAGGCAAACTCTTGCCCAAAGCGACACTCAACGACAGACCGATGCCACTCCATAAGACAAGAAGAATCAGTGCACCGACAAGAACACCAAGGCCCCATGGAGCCGCCGGATGCAGATTAGCCAATCCGATGACTGGCACATACCACAGTAAAAACAGACAGATACAGACAATGACGGACGTTCCCGTAATCAGTCCGATAAAAAGCCGTTTGCGGGAATCCTCAGAATGCTCCAACATCGCCTCCATTTTTGGCCTCCGGTGGCCAGAGAGAGAGAGGAGAAGAGAGAAGAAACCCTTTTTGAGGAGTGGGTTCATCCCTCTTCTCCTCTCCTCTGTTCCCCTTCTCCACAAACTTTTTCAACGGGGAGAGGAGAAGACGGCCGGAGTGTGACCAGTTGGATATCTTTACACGGGTGTTGGAATCAGATCATGCCGATTCCATCTCGCTTTTGTTACTCCAGATTCAAACATATAGGCATCAATTCGATATTGCATAGAGCCGACATCCCACATGCCACAGAGTTTCATGGATCGAAGCATGGTTGTGCTACGCTCAATTTATGTGACTCTGTTGAGGCGCCTGGAAAGCATGACTCTCCTTCGTCGCCGGAGACATAGGCAGCTCAAATGCATGCCGCCTCAAGCGTGAGAACCCTCATTGTCAGACAAGGCTTCCGGCCCACATGCGGCTTGACCGTCACATTTGGCAAGATATCCACAAAAGAATGCCTTGGCATCTTGATGCTTCTTCCCGGCAGGTCGCACTCCGGGCAGCAGGTAGCTTCTATCAGCGCAGGCAATGGCAAGCGCATTGTCCACCATTCCCAAGACTTGGCCAGGCGGGACATCTTCCGCCAAGGGCTCGCCGGGCACGCCGACATCAGCAATAAGACGCACCGGTTTAGACTGACCAGGAATATTCATGAAGAAAAAAGGCCCCGGTTTTGGTGACATGGCGCGAATCCGATTATGAATATTCTGCGCCGTGTCGGACCAGTCGATCTCGGCTTCGGATTTTTCAATTTTGGCTGCATGGGTGGCCAAACCATGATCTTGAGGCAACTCTTTGAGTGTTCCAAGCGAAAGCCGATTGAGAGCATCGACCAGGAGGCGGCCACCGAGATCTGCCAAGTCATCATGAAGCTGACCGGCAGTTTCATCACGGCCGATCCCCATGGCACGTTGGAGTAAAATCGGTCCGGTGTCCATTGAAGCTTCCATACGCATAATCGTGACCCCCGTAACGGTTTCACCATCAAGAATAACGCGTTGGATAGGGGCAGCTCCACGATATTTGGGCAGAAGCGATGTATGGACATTGATCGGCATCAGTCGGGGGATGTCGAGCACAGCCTGAGGAAGAATAAGACCATACGCGGCCACAAGAAGCACATCCGGAGCAAGTGCGGCCAGTTCGTCGATCGCTTCTTGAGACTTGAAATTTACAGGCTGATAACAGGGAAGACCATGCTCCAATGCCAGCTTCTTGACCTCTGAAGGCTGACATTTCTGCCCGCGTCCGCACGGACGGTCGGGCTGCGTATAGACGGCTGTTATATTGACGACATCATCATCCAGGAGCCGTTGCAAAATTGCGGCGGCAATCCCTGGAGTTCCCATAAATACGGCATTTAATCGTTGCTGGACGTCGTGTTCTGTTCTTTCTTCTTGGCCCATTTTTTCACTTTCTTGTCGTAGAGCGAACGTTTGAGACGGCTTATATGATCAATAAAAAGAACACCGTCGAGATGATCAAGTTCATGTTGAAGGCAAATCGCCAAGAGACCATCGGCGTCAATTTCCATGAGGTTGCCATCCAAATCCGTGGCGCGCACTTTGACCTTCTCGGCACGCTGCACCACACTGCGATAATTGGTGACACTCAGGCAGCCTTCTTCAAATTCGGTTTCGCCTTCTTTCTCAACAATAACCGGATTGACGAGAACATGCAGGTCCTCGCGTTTTTCCGGTCCGCTGAGATCGATAACGACAAGCCGGCACGATTCACCAACTTGGGGAGCGGCAAGGCCGATCCCTTCGTTGGTATACATGATTTCGGCCATTTCCTCAGCCAGAGCACGAAGCTCGGGGGTGACTTCCTCAATGGCCGAGCATTTCTCGGCCAATCGAGGATCTGGATACTTTACAAGCGATCTTGGCATGTTGAACTAATCGTCTTTTTTGGGCTTCTCGCGCAATTTAATGCCCAATTCGCGAAGTTGACGAGACGAGACTTCGCCCGGCGCTTCGGTCATAAGGCAGGTTGCTTTCTGTGTTTTGGGGAAGGCGATGACGTCGCGAATCGATTTCGCCCCGCACAGAATCATAATAAGGCGATCCAATCCAAAGGCAATCCCACCATGTGGGGGTGCACCGAATTCCAGGGCGGACAAGAGAAAGCCGAATTTAGATTCAGCCTCTTCATCGCTGATGCCGAGCGCGCTGAACATCTTTCTCTGCATCTCGATATTGTGGTTACGAATGGAACCACCACCGATTTCGTAGCCGTTGAGAACGATATCGTAAGCTCGCGCTTTGGCGTTGTCCGGAGCGGACATCATAATATCGGCATGACCTTCGGCCACCTGGGTAAACGGATGGTGACGGGCAACATGGCGTTTTTCTTCGGGATCGTATTCGAACAACGGAAAGTCCGTGATCCAAACCGGTGCGAAGGACGATTCATCGATAAGCTCGAATCGTTCGCCCATTTTGATACGCAAGTTCCCCAAGGCCGCATTGACCATTTCCGGGGCACCGGCTTGAAAAAAGACGATATCACCGGGAACAAGCCCCATGCGGTCGCGAATACCATCACGTTCGGCCTGGCTGAAAAATTTGACAATGGGCGACTGCCAATCGTCTTCTTTGATCTTGATCCAGGCAAGTCCTTTGGCACCATAGATGGAAACGAATTCCGTCAGGTCGTCGATTTCCTTGCGGGAGAGAACACCGCCGCCGGGAACACGCATCCCTTTGACCATTTCCGCCTTGGCAAAGACCTTGAAGTCGGAGCCACGCATGATGTCGGTAATTTCGACAAGCTTGAGATCGAAACGAATATCGGGCTTGTCGAGGCCATAATCGCGCATGGCATCGTCAAAGGTTATACGCGGAAACGGATCGGGCAGTTCTTTGCCCAATGTTTCACGGAAAAGAGTCCGTACCATGCCTTCCGCCATGCCCATGACTTGTTCTTCGTCGACAAACGACATTTCGATATCAATCTGCGTAAATTCAGGCTGACGATCGGCACGCAAGTCTTCATCGCGAAAACATTTGCAGATTTGATAGTAGCGTTCCATGCCGGAGACCATCAGCATCTGCTTGAAGAGCTGCGGCGACTGGGGCAGGGCATAAAACTCACCCTGATTGAGACGGCTCGGCACCAAAAAGTCACGAGCACCTTCGGGCGTGCTCTTGGTCAGAACAGGCGTCTCAATTTCAAGAAAATTGAGGCCATCAAGATAACGACGCACCGACTGCGCCACACGGTTACGCAGGATGAAGTTGGCAGCAAGCTTGGGCCGGCGCAAATCGAGATAGCGATGCTTCAACCGCAAGGCCTCGGAAGCTTCGACACGGTCTTCCACGGTAAACGGAGGAGTGGAGGAGGTATTGAGCAACTTCCAGTCGCTGACTTCGACTTCGATTTCCCCGGTCTTCATACTGGGGTTCAGCATGCCTTCAGGACGAGAGCGGACAACCCCCTTGATGGCAATAACGTATTCCACACGCAAAACGTGAGCACGCTCGTGCGCCGAAACATTTTCATCAGGGGAGAAGACGACTTGAGTGAGACCTTCGCGATCACGCAGGTCGATAAAAATGAGCCCACCATGGTCACGGCGAAACTGCACCCAGCCCATGAGGCAGACTTCCGTATCAATATCGGCTGCGGTTAACTGACAGCACGTATGTGTTCTTCGCCAATCACCCAACGCATCGAGAGTGCGCAATTCAGCCTTTTCTTCCATATTAATATCTACCATGAAACGTCCTTTTCCGAGAAATTTTCCGCGAAGTCGCTTGAGGGATGAAAAAAAGCGGCCAACCGGCCGCACCGCGGAAGTTCTGTCGATACATGGAACCGCGCATGGAATCAAGACGCCAAAGAAGGGGACAGGCGAATTATGTTGACGAAAGCTGTATTATCTGATGAAAGATGAGTGAGACGTTCAACCCGTTGATGTCATGAGGCCCCTATGCCCAGATCTGCCCGACTGTTGCTTGATGATCGCCCCGCTGTTTATCATGTCATGTCCCGAACCGCGCTTGACGGCTTTCCTTTCGGCGACGTGGAAAAAGACGCGTTACTCAACGTTATCAAACGATTCGCTACAATCTATTTTTGCGATATTCTCGGATTTGCTCTGATGGGAAATCATTTCCATCTTCTCGTACGTTTCATGCCCGCTGAAAGCGTATCGGACCACGCGATACAAGACCGCTTTCGAATGTGTTACGGGCTGGATGCGCATCCCAATGAACAACAACTCAATATGTTGCGACGCAAATGGACAAGCCTGTCCGAATTCATGCGTGAAGTGAAACAAACATTCTCGCGATTTTACAATGTCCGTCATACTCGGCGTGGCACTTTATGGGGAGAACGTTTCAAAAGCGTTCTTGTTGAAAATGGCCAAACACTCGTCAATTGTTTGGCTTACATTGATCTCAACCCAGTCAGGGCTGGTCTTGTTCGACGCCCGGAGGATTATCGGTGGTGTTCCATCGGTTATCATCTTCAAACCGACAACTATGATGATTTTCTCAGTCTCGACTTTGGGTTAACAGACTGGGATATTGACGATATCGTTGAACGTCGACGCTTGTATCGAGAATTCCTGTATGAAACGGGAATACTGGAATCTCCCAAAGGCAGATCGCTTCAAGCTGATCTTGCTGAACGTGCTCGTCAGTCCGATTATGAATATACCAGGGCCGATAGATTTCTTTTGCGGAGTCGGTGGTTTACAGACTCTGGTATCATCGGTTCTAAATCCTTTATCCGCAGTATCGCCAAAAAGCTTCGTCTCCCAGGAGCAAAAACGCGATCACCGAAGAATATCTCCGGTCTTGATATGTATTCCCTCAAACGATTGGCTGAGAGTCTTTAGCACAAGGACTCCCGCAACCATTTCCACCTATTCGGTTTGATTCAACATATCTCGTCTTATCGAAAACCGACACGCTCGTGCACCGAAAGCGCGTTTCCGCCGCTGCATACAACGTAAACCACTCATCACTTGGACATGAAAAAGGAGTCAAAGCCTTTCTGGGGTATGTCCATTATCATCTTCATTCAATTTTAACTTAATTCGCCTGTCCCCATATTTTTGATGAGCACCACGGTTAGAATTCATCAAGGTGCTGAAGAAGTATATTGAAAATATTGAGAAATTCGCCAAAGGCAACCGAAACATGAGCGTAATCCCCTGCTTGGAGATGGCATTCAAGATTCCGGGCCGCTTCGGACAGATTGAGTGCTCCCAGATTGAGGCAGGCGCCTTTAATAGCGTGACAAATTTTGAGAGCCTGGTCCCAGTCCTGATCCTTCAACGTGGTGTTGAGTTTTTCGATATCGGAACTGATTTCCGTACGGAAAACGACGAGCAGTTTCGATAACGCTGAATCATCCACGCCGATCAGTCCTTTTGCATAATCAAGATCAAGATCGGGACGTTGGCAAACCGTCATACTTCCTGCAGCCTTATTTTTCACCACAGGGGCATCGTCATCAATGTCAAGTTTCAGATACTGTAGCAGAATCTCTTCTATTCGTTGCGGTTCAAACGGTTTGGTCAAGTGTGCGTTCATGCCCGCTGCAAAACTCGCATGAATGTGCTCTTCCATCGCATTTGCCGTAAGAGCCACAATGGGCAAGTTCGCGAATTCTTCGTGTGCACGAATAGTTATTGTTGCTTCAAGACCGTCCATATCCGGCATCTGAACATCCATAAACACGAGATCGAACGCTTCAGACAGTACTGCATCCACGGCTTGACGGCCATTTTGAACCATGACCGGTGCAATACCGCGTTGTTGTAAAATTTCCTTGATAAGCATCCGGTTGAAGGCGTTATCTTCGGCAACAAGAACCCGTGCGTGTGGAAAAACGGACTTCGGTTTTTTGGGAGCATTCGCCGAGCACACCGCTCGCAAAATGGTGCCTTGCTGTGCATCAAACTGCTCATTGAGTGCCTGTATCAAGCTGGTTCGGGTAAAAGGTGTATTCACGACAGTACGCAAATCTAACTCACATGCTTTAAAAAGTATTGTTTCACGATCATCAACCGGCATCAAAGGAAGGACCGGCAAAGAATCGTGTGCCTGCACGAACGCAACAAGTCCTTCACTTCCGAAGCTCCCGCAATCAAATATTACCAGAGAAAAGTTTCGATCCTCAAGAATTCTTTGAACCGATTGCATATCCTCAGCTTCAACGGTTCCAATGCCCATGCCTTCGAGAACTTCACCTATGGCTGAACGTATTGCTGCAGACGGAATAGCCAAAAGAACCGGAGCAGCAATCAACGCCGGGTCACATTGTGGGAACGGCTCCGCATTGTTCACTTTTTGAAAACGCACCTGAAAGTGAAAATGGCTGCCAACTCCAGGCTTGCTTTCAAGCCATAATTTCCCACCCATAATTTCAATGATGCTCTTGCAAATAGACAACCCGAGTCCACTTCCCCCATAAAGTCGGGTTGTATTGGAATCTGCCTGTGTGAATGGAGCAAAAAGCTTCTCTTGCAACTCTGGAGCAATGCCAATACCCGTATCATGGACGGAAAACCGCAATTCAACGTCATCTTGACGTTCGTCCTCAAGAGCAATTTCGACAATAATTGCACCGGATGGCGTAAATTTGACCGCATTACCTGCAAGATTGATCAGAATCTGGCCAAGACGCACAGGGTCGGTTTCCATAAATCTCGGTACGCCGTCTCTTGTATGGATAACGAGATCCAGGCCTTTTTGGGCTGCCGGAATGCTCAGCACATCAATAAGGTTTGTCAAAACATCATCAAGCTCGACTTCAACGGGGTGCAGAGACAATTTCCCAGCTTCGATTTTGGAATAATCGAGGATATCATTGACGATATTGAGAAGAGACTTTCCTGCTTTATTGATGGAATCGAAATAGTGCTGCTGCCGTGGTGGTGGTCCTGCATCCAGTGCGACTTGACTTAACCCGATGATTGCATTCATCGGAGTTCGGATTTCATGACTCATATTGGCCAGAAACTCACTCTTTGCTTTCGTCGACATTTCCGCCGCCCGGCGTTGCCGCTCGCTTTCTTCGCGTTCCACTTGGGCCGTCACATCAAGAAATGAGCCATCATACCGCGCAATATTTCCCAAAGCATCATAGGCCACACGCATGGATACAGCCGCGTAAAACCGCCTGTCCTCTGCCCCGATTACTGGCATCACGGCAGCAGAAACAACACCATTCTTCGCAAGTAGTTCAAAAAAACCACCTGGCTCGGGCAAAAGATCCCTGAGTTGATGCGGACCTGGCCCGACAAGACTCTCCATGGCCGGGTTGATTCGTTCGATGTCCATGGTCGGGCCGGCTTGAAAAATTCCCTCGGCGGCATTTTCAAAGATATCGCGATATCGTTTTTCAGCGCGGACAAGAGTATCCTGCTTGTTCTGAAGCCGATCAAGCAGACGATTAAAACTCCGGGCCAGGCTCCCGATTTCATTTTCTTCAACAATGATAACTCGTTGCCCACTGTCCTCTTTCGTAATACTTTCCATCGTCCTCCCCATATCGGCCAAAGGACGAATAATCGTTTTAAAAAGAACAAAATTGAGGAAGACAATCAGGCAGACAAACATCGCCGCGAGGAGGCCGACAAAAAGAGTGAAATACTGGCTTCGGGCCAATTCAACATCGGCCAGTGAAAACGAAATCACAAGATGCCCCAAGACATCACCAATGGCCATGACCGGAACTGCATACACCAAACAATGCTGCCCACTGCATCTGTCGTCATATTCAAAAAGATTCGGTAAGGGGTCGATCTTCATTTCTTGAACCCATTGTTGGCAAAGATCCCCATTACCGCTTGTGGACAACAGCTCGTCGTGCATATTGAAAAGACAGACCTGCATGACTCCAGGAACGTGTGCCATTTGGTCCATCAGCATACGTATGGCAGCTCTCCGATCCTCAAAGACCGCATTGGCTAAACGATCTCTACTCCCGGAGACAACAGCCGCTAAGAGTGTTTGGGCTTTTTCACGGGCAGCGTTTAAACGACTTTGTTGAAAAGGAAGGAGGACAGCCGAAAAAATTACAGCCAACATAGCGAAGGTGACAAGTATTGCACCGTTTATCTTCCATCGAAGCGTTTTCGCCATTGACTGTATCCGTAAAGGTCTATTGTGAAATACAGGGGGGTCTACTACATCCCCCCACTCCCATCCTGGTTAAGATCGGTATTATGATCGATTTATACATTTTTATTACCGCTAACTGAAAACGAATGTAAAAGCAAAGACGACGAATACACATTAAAGGCAGCATCATGACCTCTGCATTTTTTTCCGAATATTATTCCTCATGGAAGAACATTTTTAATAAATTCAACCTTTCCATTTTGAAGTGTGGCGATGACAGCCGATTTGACGGGGTCTCCATCAGCATTAAAAGTAATATCGCCAGTAACACCATGAAATCCTGTTGTTTCAGCTAAAGCCTGACGTACGGCGGCCCTCTCCGTTGTCCCCGCCTGCTTGACTGCATGGGCGTATACCATGACAGCATCATAGGTCAGCGGTATCGTTGTTTGTAGTATAGGCCCATGCGTTGCTTCGAACTGTTTAACAAAGCGTTGAGAAACGGGATTCGAGCTATCTTTATGCCAATGCGTCGTATAATACACACCTTCGGCGGCTGGACCAGCCAACGAATAAAGACGCAGCCCAAAAGCGTCTCCTCCCATGATCACTGCGCGTAATGTCATGTGTCGTGCTTGTTTTATGATATAGGCAGAGTCACGGTAATCACCTGGAATATACAGAACATCTGGGTCCAATTCCTTCGTTTTGTTCAGGAGTTCGGCATAATTCGTGACATCAAGAAGAAATTCTCCACGCCACAACACGACACCACCAAGTTCAACAAAGTCCTTCTCAAAAAAATCAGCCAGCCCCAGACTATACTTCCGACTTACATTGACTAAAATTACTGCGGTTTTCGCATGCAATGTTTCACGGGCAAATTTGGCCATAACACTTCCCTGAAACGGATCGGTATAGCATACACGAAAAATATAATTTCCCAGCAGAGTGACATCGGGGTTGGTGGAAATAGGGCTGATCATCGGAATACCAGCCTGTTGCAACACAGGAGCCATCGCCATGGAATGGGAACTCCACGAAGCTCCAATGACAACATCAACCCCGGCGTCAACGGCTTGTTTCGCGGCTTTTACTGATCCGATGGCGGTGCTTTGGTTATCGAACTCCAAGACTTTGACGAGTTTTCCGAGTAATCCTCCGGTCGCGTTGATTTGGTCGGCAGCATACCGGGCAGCTAAAAACAAGTCAGCGTTCGATGAGGATGCATCTCCCGTTTTGGCGGCGATCACCCCCAGCTTAACAGAGTCTTGCGCCAAAACCACGGAATGAGGCCACACGCAGACACAAAAAAGCATGAAGATGCCGACAATACGCATGATGGAGTCTCCTTGTTGCTTTTTATTAATCTGTTACTGTATCAAACACCGTGAATCAACGATGGCATGTACTTAAAACGAGCTTATCAATCTTCATGATGAAAAGCTCGTAGAATTCCGTTTTTTGTGCGCACTTCAACACCGTAGGCATCTTATGCGTCTTCTGCTCGTCAATTATGAATACCCTCCGCTTGGAGGCGGAGCCGGAAATGCCACCCGATTTTTCAGCAAAGAGCTTGTTCAACTCGGTTGCCAGGTCTGTGTTCTCACCAGCGCATTCGGCGATCTTCCTTCACAAGAGCAGACTGATGGATTTGAGGTCATACGCATTCCCACATGGAGAAAACACGCTGATCGCTGCACTCCTGTTGAAATGCTTGCATTTACAACTTCAGCGTTGTGGCGAGTAAAGACCATAACAACGACATTCCGTCCCGATGTCTGTTTGAGCTTTTTTGGCATCCCGTGCGGCCCGGTTGGTCTTGCTCTCAAGTGGCGTTTCCATGTCCCCTACGCCGTCCTCTTACGCGGAGGTGATGTTCCTGGCTTTCAACCTCGGGAATTGGCGTTGTTTCATCGTCTTACCGGCCCCTGTATCCGATTTCTCTGGCACCAAGCCAATGCCGTCATAGCCAATAGTACGGGGCTGCGAGATTTGGCACTCTCCTCTGCTCCTGATGTATCTATCGATATTGTGGAAAATGGGGTGGATGGACAGCTCTTCTCTCCTGTCATCTCGCACAATGAGGATACGAAACCTGAAAACTATAGCCCGGTCAATGTGCTCAGTGTCGGCCGATTAACGCACCAAAAGGGGATGGATATCGCACTGCGCGCTCTGGCCGAATGTGCCAAGACCCTTTCTACGCCATGGCGTTTTACCATTGTCGGCGACGGCCCCAAACGTGCCGAGCTCGAAGCACTCGCCATTCAACTCGGTATTGCCGAAAATATTACCTTTTATGGCTGGGCATCTCGGAACGAACTCCCCGATATCTATCGTCAAGCTGATCTCTTTGTCTTTTCTTCACGCGACGAGGGAATGTCCAATGCAGTTTTGGAAGCGATGGCGTCGGGGTTGCCGGTCATTGCAACGCGTATTGCTGGCAACGAAGAACTCATTGATTCAGAACGAAGTGGATTGCTTGTCGAGAAAGATGATATTCCAGAACTCAGTCACGCCTTAGCGCGGTGCATTGAAAACCGTCAGATGCGGCTACGAATGGGCAAGACTGCCAGGCAACGCACGGAAGAATTATATACGTGGAATGCTGCAGCTAAAAAACTCCTGCATATATGTCAACGCCTTCAGACGTCCAATAACCACAAATTGGACTAACGATCGATAACTATGACTACACTTTTTTTTATTACGTTTTGTATTTCATGCACCGTCACATTGTTCACCCTAGATTATGCGCGAAAACGCCTTATAGACATCCCCGTATTGCGCAGCTCGCATACTATTCCGACGCCGCGCGGGGGTGGACTTGGCATTGTTGTCGCAAC
Source organism: Desulfovibrio inopinatus DSM 10711 (assembly GCF_000429305.1). Lineage (NCBI taxonomy): Bacteria > Pseudomonadati > Thermodesulfobacteriota > Desulfovibrionia > Desulfovibrionales > Desulfovibrionaceae > Desulfovibrio > Desulfovibrio inopinatus. The sequence continues at coordinate 80,838 of NZ_AUBP01000002.1, read as the reverse complement.
GCTTATCAGTACCTTAAGTATGTATATTGCTGGGCAATTAAATGCATCCACCGCGTTTCCAGTGCTCATTGGAGGAACAGCTTTGGCGTGCGTTGGATTTATTGACGATCATCGCCAGCTCTCTGTTATAAGCCGGCTCATTGTTCAATGCAGTGCGGCCAGTATTCTTGTTGCGCTCTCCCTTCCTCCATTCTCTTCTATTCTCATGTTCATTCCGTGTCTGTTCTGCGCGGTCTGGCTCTTCAATCTCTCGAATTTCATGGACGGAATCGATGGGTTGGCCACATGTGAAGCCATAACAGTTTGTCTGGGCATCATTCTTATAGCCGTTGTGCATGGCTCTACCGTGCCGTGTCTGGCCGTTATCACTATAGCGGCATCCGCTGGTTTCCTTATTTTCAATCTTCCGCCCGCCCGAATTTTCATGGGAGATGTCGGCAGCGTTTTTCTTGGAGCAATCTATGCACTCTTTCTTTTCAATCCGCCGAACGGCGTTTCAACAGCATCCGTGCTTATATTGCTCGCAGTATTCATCACCGACAGCACCATTACCCTTGTCGTGCGTATCAAAAACAAGGCTCGCTGGACACAACCACATCGTAGTCACGCCTATCAACACCTCGCTCAACGCACGTCCCATGGGTTTGCAACCACAGCAATCAGCGCCATAAATATCTTCTGGTTAACGCCTCTCGCAGTATTTGCAACCCATATTCCCCACCTCTCCATACCACTGACACTCCTTGCCTACATCCCCATCGTGATATGTGTTCGACAACTCAATGCTGGATACGCAAATGATACCATCCACCAAAACAAAGTTTTGATGAATGAAGGCAGAAATCAGTTGAAATAACGGAGACAGGCGCATGATGAGGCATCGAAGAAATCGATGGATTTCGTTCCGATTTCTCGCAAAAGTGGGCCATATAAGATGAAAATGAACCTGAAGCAAAGAACGCCGCCAGACAAAGCCAACACACCAAAAATGCGTTTCGGAGAGCATAGAACGCTCTGTTTCGAAAAAGAGAAGCTTGCAATGCAGCCGGCTGCCACACCTTTACAACCGGCTTATCGGGAGGGGGGAGGGGGAGTTGGCCAACCCCGATCATGGGGTGTTACATATCGACCCACTGTGCTTCATCAACGCAACACAATGAACCATCCTCTTTGTCTGTTAGAATGGAAGCGTCCCGGAAGCCATGAGCCAAAACGCGGGAATCCACAGACCAATAGGCACCCACAATAACAATGACCAGGCCACGACATGCGGTTTCAACTTGCCGTGAAATGCCAACCACACCTCAAATGTCAAAATGAAATATCCCAAACAAGCCATGGCAAGATAGTTGCTCGGCGCAACCAACTGTTTGCCATCTTCCATCACAGGCCCACCTGTGTAGAAAAGAGCCATGTAAATGAAAGAAATAATAGCAACAGCTAAACTGACATTCCCTACCGATCGTAAATCTTCCAATCCAACCAAGAGTGCATATGCAACGCAACAATACAGAATACCGTGTGCATATAACAAAGCCGATGTGAATGCATCATTGAAGACCGCGGCTTGAATAGTCGCCCCAATGATGACAACGAGACCGACGAGGCCGGATACAGCCCCTGTTCCTTTTGCTTCCCCTTTTCCAATGTTTAAAAGCGCAACAGGAATCCACATTACCGCAATTACTACGAGTAAAGCCGTCGTCATACCATTTCCCTCACATCATGTTGAAATCCTACAATATCCCCCCATCTGTTGCGAGTTATTATGCAAAATGTATGACAAAATTGTGCACCCACCCGAGACGGGTCTTTGCATTGATCAGTCAATCAATAGCTGGGTCAATTTGATTCATCATGTTTATTCTTCAACATAGCAGAGTAATAAACATGGGGCGTAGAGAGTATTTTTCCATACAATTATCTATCGTTATTCAAAATTCCAGTCATGGTCTATTTTGACACATGCAATGAACACAAATTGTCAGAACGACACAATTTTCAATTTCTTTCAAATACACAACTCTATCATAATATAAAATAAATAATTCAGTATGTTGCTCCCAAAAATGACGTAAAAATCTCTCATAAATGATGTTTATCTCGTATCCTGTCGTCTCAAAATGACATCTCGACCAATAGCTGATCGAGATGCTTGATATCGGGATAAAGGAGGAAGACTTTGCTTTCTCTCAAAAGTTCTTCTCGAAGCGTAACCTGTTCCACTCAGAGCTCTTGAACTCCCCAATATCGCCAGAGTACCCTTCGTGTTTATTGACACCTCCCCTCCTCACCTTTAAAATATTTCAATAATATCAAAATGTTCATCACTAAATTGAGAATTTTTGATTCGCCTTTGCAAAGGGAAACCGGTTCTTCACTTCAGGCAATTGCTCTTTGATCCTAATCAGTCGAGCCTGAAAAAACCGTTTTAACGCCTATGCGATGCTTGCCGCCGGTCTTTGGTTTGAGTCTCCTCCGAGGAGCAGAAACGCCAGGAGCGCAAAAAGACTTCCCAGCTTCCGCATCAGCTTTCTGAGATTGAACGCCGCACATGCCATGAACAGATTGATGGTGTCCCCGACCGCGCCCTTGAGGTAGCTCCGCGCCATGCGGTGGTCGTGCTTGAGATGGCCGATCACTGGCTCGATGGCTGCTCGGCGGCGGAAGCGTTGCCGGGCCTTCTGGCGCTGGTGTCGCGAGTCCTCCTTGTTCGGCGGCTTCGGGATGAGGATTTTGTGCATCTCCAACTTGTTTCAGGCCCCGGTACCCACGGTCGCAGATCGCAACGGACGGACATATCTCTGTGATTGTCCAACACTGTTCGGGCACGTCCGGCAAGGTGTGCCCGTCGCAGATGTTTTCATTGAAGCTCAACGCGCCGACGATGATGCCCGTGCTTTTCGTGACCGCAATGGACGCCTTGCGTCCGAACTCGTACTGCTTGTCTTTCCCTTGCAAAGGCAAAAGATATCGAGCTCATGCAGGCTGTAGATTTTGTTTTTGTCAGTCCGTTTTTGCCCTTTGACCCGTTCATACAGATCAAGCTGATTCTGATGGCGTTCCAATGCCTTCTTGGGCAATTTTCGATGAAGCTCACGAATCAGGGCGCCTGCCATTCTCCGCATCTTCTTCGCCTTCTTGCCCATCTTCATCCGGTTCATCCGCAGCTTGGGCAGGACACGCCGATAACTCCTCCGCAACCGGATTCCCTCACGCGCGGCGATCTTGCGGCAGCCCTCAATGATTTTGCTCAGAAGCTTCAGGTCGGTGGGGAAGGTGACATTCTTTTCCTGGACAGTGGTGTCCACCGTGATCTCGCGTTCCTTGGCGTCGTCTCCATGCATCGCCACAGAGACTTCGAAGATCAGACGTACTCCATCCTCACCCACTTGCTTGCGGAAATAGATCAGGTCCGTCGGATCACAGGGCAAACTCGCTCATCCCGCAAAACGCCTGGAAATACGGATTTCGGATCCATGCTTCCACGACTCGTTCGTCGCTCAAGTTTTCCATCTGCTTGAGAAGCATCAGCCCCACCATCAGTCGAGTAGGCTTGGCCGGTCGGCCCTGGTCACTGTAGAGCCCGGCGAACTCCCTTTCGAACCGCTCCCAAGGGATTCTATTGGCCAGTTGAAGAAGCGGATCTTTCGGGTTGAGCTGGTCTAAAAGGTCCGGGTAGAGAAATGTCCCCTGCGGCTGTTTCTTGGGTTTCGCCCTCATGATTCTCCCGCCAAATGCTGCATCGTTTCGACCGGTTTTCTGCGTGGTTTCTGCATTTACTGGTCGAGAATACGACATTGTACGGAGAGGATTGTTAAGAAAATTCAAGACACTGGGAATATTTCAGGTCCGACTAGCGTAGCCTATAAAAAAAGAACACCTTATGGGACAATACAAACTCATGCCAAATTTTGGAAAGGGGAAGATGGGAATTATTACCTTTATGTTAATCCAACATGCGTACAAAAAACAGCATCATAACTCGAGTGCCCATATTTTGTTTCTATAGTCGTGATTTCAGTTCATTTTGCCTAGTCTGTCGATTTTCTGAACTCTCAATGTATTCAAATCAGCATGAAGTTCATTTATTGCAATAAATTTTAAAAAAACAATCAGACTCCTCATACTCATTTCATCCTATCCTTTTTGTTCTTTGTATCTTGAATTTTTTAATTCGTGTAGCAAGGGTTGTTGGCTTTAATCCTAATAAAGCTGCAGCACCATCTTCTCCATATATTTTACCGTTACATCGTTCTAAATCTTTTCCGATGTTGTTAATCTGCAGTCGGATCATTTCGTCTTCAGTCAAAAGAGGTTCTAACATGTCAGATGAGCAAATATGTGAAGGAATTTGAGTGGGCTTGGCTTTCCCGTGAAGAAGTTCGAGCTGCGCTGAGTCTACTGCAGATGAAATGGCAAAGCGTTCCACAATATTTTGGAGTTCTCGGATATTCCCAGGCCAGTCGTACTCAACGAGCTGAGAAATTTGTTCCGGTGTAAACAAAAGAGATGGCCGATTCATGGTCGCTAAAAAATACTTGAGAAAATGATTTGCCAAAGGAGCTATGTCCTCTTTTCTCGTTCGAAGTGGTGGCACAATGATGGGAAAAACATTGAGACGAAAATATAGATCTTCACGAAATCGTCCTTCTTCTACTTCTTTTTGCAAATCCCGATTCGTTGCCGCAATAATTCGAGCGTCCACTTTGCGCACTTTTTCTTCGCCGACTCGTTCGTACTCACCTTCTTGAAGAACTCGAAGTAATTGAGCTTGCAGTCCAAGCGGAATTTCACCTATTTCATCAAGGAAAAGAGTTCCGTGATGAGCTGCCCCAAACTTTCCCTCCCGATTGGTGTGTGCTCCTGTATACGCTCCCTTTACATGGCCAAAAAATTCACTGGCAAAAAGTTCTTTGGGAATTGATGCGCAATTGACTTTAATGAGGGGTTTATTTCTTCGTTCACTTCGTTGGTGCAGTTCTCGTGCAACAAGCTCTTTTCCTGTTCCAGACTCGCCTTGAATAAGGACGTTGGCTTGAGTCGGGGCCACTAAGTCAATCTGTTGAATCATTCTTTCCAGTGCTGCACTGCGGCCTATAAATCCACCATGGGACGCAACTCCTTGCAATTCCTCACGTAAATAATTGTTTTCCGCTGCAAGTTGCGTTGTTAGTTCTTCTATTTTTTCAAAGGCACGGGCATTCACAAGTGCTGTAGCCGCATGATTTGTAATAATATTTAAGACAGCTAAAGCAGGCGGAGTAATTCGAGTTTTAGTGAAAATAGCCAATACACCAAGAATCTTATCGTGAAATTGCATTGGTTGCCCAGCAAATCCATTGATCCCTTCCTTCTTTGCCCAATCCTGATCCGCTATCCATTTTGAATCTTCCGATATTGATTCCACGACAATGGGCTTTCCTGTTGCAGCAATGTGTCCGACTTTTCTAACACCCATAGGAAACCTTTTAAATTTTCCGTCCAAGCGGGACCAGTCTGCAGAACGATCACAAGAAGAGCACCCCGCACTGGCCACTAGATGTAGGCATTTGTCATTGCGTTCACATTCATTAATCATAAGACACGATGAACAAATATCTCCATTGTCTATAAGCCATATCCTCACAAGAGAAATTTCTTCAAATTGGAAAAGTCGTTTTACAATGAGAGGGAAGAGTGTACTCGTCGATCTCTGTTCTCCCATTTCTAAGATAAGTGACTGTATTTCCATAATATTAAAATGGAATGTTTGTTGAGCAGACATGTTATAATGGTTAAATAAAATACTATGCCATTACAATACAAATTGTTCTTAAAAAAATTCAATAAATACTTTCTATTAGTTATTTCGGTCTGGAGGTAGTTTTTTGAAATTATGCTCAAAAACAAAGTTTACGCGCTTCTTGGTAGGAGCTTACGAGATTCCTTGGTTTTCAAAATAAGTCGATCTATGCTGTCTATGAGCAAAGGAAAAATGTATTTTTGAATTGATGCTCGGTAAAGAATCTCATTTTCTGTGTTCTTGAGAGTGGTTTGGTGACTTCTCATCGCTGGTTTCAAAGAGAACTATCGAAATCCATGGCACAGACACTTAAAAATAAGCAATGTGCTGTATTAGCAAAACAGAAAACGTAGAAACAGACTGTATTTGCAGCAAATCTGCTTTCACGTTTTTTCAGTCTTGGGAGATGCGCCACTCAGACCTTTTAGGGGTAAAGGTCTGAGTGACGCATAAGGAGGGGAGCCAGTGTCGTTGCGTAGAATTATCTCCAGCAGATATTTGATCTTGCTGTATCGATGTCTGTAACTATTTTTTCAGCGAGTTTTTTTGGTTCAGCTTCAACAATCATACTAGACCCAAATAACTCTTTTGTACCATCACACAGTAATTCTTGAACTTTTTTTGCCCCATATACAGGTACTGATGTGCAATGATACGAATTGATTCCAATCATACGCGAAAAAAGTGCAGAACAAAATTCTTTTTCTTTGGAAAACTCCAGAGTAAGTTCTGCAAGAGGAAGTTTTTTTACCGGGTGCCCGACGTATTTAGCAATTTCTCTAAAAAGTAACATGAGGTGTACGTCGTCGACACAGTGAGAAAAATGCCATACAGGTGGAAATTTGCCATTGAGGTATTTTTGTAGTTCTTCACCACATTTATCTAGTGCGTTTGTGGAGCAATATCCTTTTTCCATTAAAGGAAGGGAGGCGCAGCCGCTGGCAAATACGAGAATATTGTTTGCTAGTAGTATATCGACAATATCAGTGAGTTTCTTCTCGAAATGTTCGCTGAGGTTCAAACACCCAACGAAATTGACGATGCCTTTTATCTTTCCAGTGTTCAGGGCCGAAGCAATTGGTGACATACTCCCAAAACGCTGTTTCAATGATTCCAAGTTGAATCCAAGCATCGCTTCTATAGTATGAGGAAAGTCGGCGCGTTTGACTTCAGAACGCTTTTTGTAGCTTTCGAGAGCCCGAGTAATGATTTTGTCTGCTCGTTTTCGACATGCTTCTATCTCTTCTTGATCACACTGGGAATCAATGCATTCAACACCGGGTAAAGAGTTTGATTTATCCGTAGTGACAACGGCTGTGTTATAGCAGTGAGCAATTTCTATGGTATCAGGAAAAATATTTTGAGTATCTGCTAACCACAAATCTATTGCTCCTGTAGCAATGACAATTTGCGAAAGACTTTCATCGGACAAGGGAATGATACTGTCCAACGATTTTAAAGACGATGGATCGGAAGAGCCGACAGCATAAAGCTGAATCCCTTTCGCTCCCATTTGTTCGGCCATTTTTGTGAAAATTTCCGATCGGGTGGCCTCAATTATTTGTGACGCCATTTCGAAGGTACAACTGTGGATGACAATATTCACGCTCTCCGTTTTGAGCGCACCAAGATTAATATTGGTATCGGTACGCCGAGGGAGATTGAAAAGACAATCCTGGGCAATAGTCCCTCCGCCAACGCTGTTTATAGAAAGCGTGATTCCAAGACGGAAAAAATCATCCATAACTTTGCGCCAATCGTTTTGGTCATCGTTTGTTACTTGGTGCAAAGCTTGAATCATTTCATAGTACTGTCCTGCCGGAAGTACTCCAAGATTATTCCACACCATCTTGCGTTCAGGTGGAGCAAGCGCTTCAAGGGTTTTATTTTCACCCGGAACGTCTCGGTTTATATCTTCAAGAAGAATTTCAGCAAGTTCTTCTGCAAGCTTCTCCACTGTTTTGTTTTTACTGGAAAGATGAAACAGATCGACATAATCCATGACTCTTGTCTTGACTAAATTCGCTTGGTTGGCTTCATTTTCCGTTGTTTTTTTCAAGGCCAATAAAAGTTCTTCCGTGCGATCACCTTGTGTCTTCTGTTCTGTCGCGATGATCTGAACCAGATTTTGAGCAGCAACGAAGTCCATATCGCATGGTTCATTTGAAGAGTAATCGGAACCCTGATCTGTCTTTAATCCTGCGGTTTTTTTCATTTTTAAGCAAACGGAGCAATTTTCAGTTTTTCGTTTCACCGTGTCTCGAAAAAGACAGCGGACAGCTTGAGATACGCTTTGATTTTTCATTGAGATATTTTGTTCGCTCTGATGGCCACATTCGTTGTCGTGCGAATTGCTGTCACACATATTAGTACTCCTGTAGTTAACTGGATATTGGAATAGTGCAATTCGCAATTCTGTTATAAGGTATTGCACTGCACCCTCTATACTTCTTGTGCTAAGGCAATCCTTGTGCCAACAAAATATCTCCATCGTAACATATCAATATTATTGGCTAATTAAAATCAAACAGAATGATAAAACAACTTTCTTCCGTCTTTACAACGAATTTCCGTTGCAATACTAACGGAAATTCGTTGTAGGAACGAAAAGCTTTCTTTACAGAACAACAAAAGGGATTTCCCTCAGTTTTCCTGCCTATCTAATACAACAACGCCCCTCTCCATATGGAGAAGGGCGTTGTATATACACATATCCCATGTATTGGCCCAAGGGGGCCGACACATTACATATCTTCAATCATGAGTGCATCTTTGGCCAGAGCTATCTTTTCTTGTTTTTCCATTTCAAGCATGTTCTGGAAGACTTCGCTGACATTGTCAGGAATTTCGTTCTGCAACATAGCTTCATAGGTTTCCAGGAGGCACTGGTCGAGCTCCATGGCAACCTTGATAACCTGCTGGGCCGTCATATCCGAACCAAGGTTGGCATCGAAAAACGGCGTCAGATCGCACTCTTTGTGCACGTACATGAACCACGTGTCCAAAATGCTTTCGGACACGCTCTCTTCATATTCGTCCATGATGGCGGCCAAGTTGTCGTGATGCCGGCTCATATATTCGAGCAAAATCTTGACCCGCTCCCGTTCAACCTTGTCGGACAATTCTTGATAAAAATTACCCAACTTTTTGTGAAACGCTTTGGTCTGATCAATGACATCTCTGGCGGTCTGGCTTGTCATATCGGTTCCCCCAGTCACCTCTCGCGGTGGCTTCGGTTAATGCGCCTTCTTTTCAGTGCATTTTTTTTCAAAGTCGTACTTGCCGCATTTGCAGCCCGAACCATCCGCGGCCTGGATGGAACCATGGCAGGAACCACGGATGCAGCTGCGTTTAAACATGACTCCGACAGCCAAGCCCGTAAAGGCGATGGCGAAAATAGCGGCCGTCAGCATGAGTGTTTCCATGGTATATCTCTCACTTCAGTGTTTCGTGTTGGGGGAAATCGCCCGTTGCGGTCTCAACGAATCCATCCGCCGTTTTGCTGATGAAAAACGCGGACAATCCTTCTTTTTTCGCAACAGCAATACCTTTTTCCGGTCCAAGTACCATGAGGCCTGTAGCCAAGGCATCGGCACGAGTACAGGTATCATCTGTTACGCTGACCGAAACAAGCGTGTGGGTGATGGGACGTCCCGTGGTCGGATCGATCATGTGGGAATAGCGTTTACCGTCTACTTCAAAGTAATTCCGGTAATCGCCCGATGTCGCCATAGCCTTACCGGTAAGCGTGATAACGGCCTGAATGGCACGTTCCGTAGTCACCGGTTTTTCCACGGCAATTCGCCAGGGTATATTGCCCGGCTTTGTACCTTTGGTCCGAACTTCCCCACCGATTTCCACCATGAACGCGGTAACACCGTGGCTATCGAGCCAATTGCTTACCGCATCCACGCAATACCCTTTGGCAATAGCGGCCAAATCAAGGGTAATGCCTGACTTGAGCTTCTTGAGTGCCGGTGGATCGAGACGCACTTCAACGAGATTCGATCCGACACTATGCAACGCCTCTTCAATCTCGGCATCGGGTGGGATGACATCCGGTCGTTTATCAGGACCAAACCCCCACAAATTGACCAGTGGAGCGACTGTGATATCGAACGCTCCGTCCGTCATCCTATTTACCGCTTGAGCCGTTTGCACGACCTCGGCTAATTCCTTGGAGACGGGAAACCAATCAAGCCCTTGGCGGGCATTGAAACGGGACAATTCGGAATCGGGTTTAAACAGAGACATTACCGCATTGACATCAGCAACGACACGTCCAACGCCTTTCGTCAAGGCATCGTTCGACATACCGTCGGGAAGGCCATAGACGACAACGGAATATGTCGTGCCAATCGCTTGTCCCTGCAGCCGCACGGGCTCGGATTCACCGCTGCAACCGCCAAGAACACACACCAAAGCGATGAGCGTGACGAGAGAGACCAAAGAACCCGATAACCGCTTCATACCCTTTTCCTTATAACTGCGAATCATTGCGAACGATTCAGTCATACGTCACGGAACGCGTCTGCTGGTCGGGGAAGCCATCCTTCCCCGACGCAAGCAGTGTCATGTCGTTTTCAATTCGGTTGAGACTTAGCCACCGAAGTTGTCATACATGATGTTTTCTTTTTCCACGCCCTGAGACATCAGCATGTTTTCCACAGCGGAAGCCATCATCGGTGGCCCACACATATAGAATTCACAATCTTCCGGAGCAGGATGGTCCTTAATGTAGTTTTCGTACAGGACCTGGTGAATGAAGCCGGTGTATCCGGTCCAGTTGTCTTCAGGCATCGGGTCGGACAGCGCGACATGCCATGAGAAGTTCGGGCACTCTTCGGCGAGTTTGTCGAACTCATCAACATAGAACATTTCGCGCAGGCTGCGAGCACCGTACCAGTAGCTGATTTTGCGCGTGGAGCTGAGGCGTTTGAGCTGGTCAAAGATATGCGAGCGCATCGGAGCCATACCAGCACCACCACCGATAAAGATCATTTCTGCATCGGTATCGCGGGCGAAGAATTCACCGTACGGACCGGAAATGGTAACTTTATCGCCGGGCTTAAGGTTGTAGATGAACGAGGACATTTGTCCCGGAGGCGCATCCGGAGCAAACGGAGGCGGCGGACAAACGCGCACGTTGAGCATGATGATGCCCTTTTCTTCGGGGTAGTTGGCCATGGAATAGGCCCGCATGATGGGTTCCTTGACCACCGAAGTGTAGCGCCACAAGTTGAACTTATCCCAGTCGTCTTTGAACCGATCGCCCACTTCGAAATCTTTGTAGTGGACGGTATGCGCCGGAGCTTCGATCTGGATGTAACCACCAGCGCGGAAGTCGACATTTTCGCCTTCAGGCAGCTGCAGCGTAAGTTCTTTGATGAAGGTCGCGCGCGGAATGTTGGATTTAACCGTGCATTCCCATTTTCTGATATCGAAGATTTCTGCCGGAACTTCAATCTTCATGTCTTGTTTAACGTTCACCTGGCAGGCAAGACGAACGCCTTCGCGGGCTTCGCGCTTGCTGACATGCGAGGTTTCTGTGGGCAGAATATCGCCGCCACCTTCGTGAACTTTACATTTGCACTGCCCGCAGGAGCCACCCCCACCGCAAGCGGAAGGAATGTATATTTCTTTTTCGGCCAATGCGCCAAGGAGTTTTGCACCGGGTCTAACCGAAAGGTTTTTTTCCGGATCTCCGTTGATTTCGATGCTCACCTCTCCGCTCGGGACAAGTTTGGCCCGGGCGAGCAGGATGAACACGCACAGCGCAAGGACCACGCCGGTGAACATCACTACGCCGAGTATGATCTCAACCATGGTTCTTCACTTCCCATAGTTTGACGGTTCGTACACATATGGACGCAACATACGTCCGAAGCACCTACATCTGGATGCCGGAAAACGACAGGAACCCAAACGACATGAGGCCAACCACAATAAATGTGATGCCAAGTCCGTCGAGTTCAGGCGGAACATCCGAGTACTTCATTTTTTCGCGAATACCGGCCAAGACAACAATGGCCAGTGCCCAACCTACACCCGAACCGAAACCAAAGGTCACGGATTCGGCGAAGTTGTAGTCTCGCTCAACCATAAAGAGCGAGGCACCCAAGATGGCGCAGTTAACAGTAATCAGCGGCAGAAAGATGCCCAACGCGTTGTACAGCGAAGGCACATATTTATCGAGGGTCATTTCCAGAATCTGGACGAGCGCCGCGATAACGCCGATATATGAAATCAGGCCAACAAAGGTCAGGTCGGTATTGGGAAATCCGGCCCAGGCCAAGGCACCTTCACGCAGGAAGAAGTTGTACAACAGGTTATTGACCGGGACCGTAATCGTCATAACGACGACAACGGCAACGCCAAGTCCCAGGGCAGTGGCAACCTTCTTGGACACTGCCAAGTAGGTGCACATGCCCAGGAAGAAGGCCAGGGCCATGTTTTCGATAAAAATCGATTTAACGAATATATTGATTAAGTGTTCCACGATTCACTCCTTCGCTTAGCGCTTACTCTTCCGTTTTTCATAGATATTCACGGACCAAATAAGGAGCCCGATGATGAAGAAGGCGCTCGGCGGTAAAAGCATGAGACCGTTGGGCTCATACCAACCACCTTCGGAGGTCAGCTTGAGAATGCTTAAGCCGAACACTTTGCCCGAGCCAAAAAACTCACGCAAAAAGGCGACCGTTACAAGAACAAGGCCGTATCCCAAACCGTTACCGATACCATCGGCAAGGCTCAGTTTAGGATCGTTTTGCATGGCAAAGGCTTCCGCACGACCCATAACGATGCAGTTGGTGATGATGAGACCGACAAAAACGGACAACTGCTTGCTGATCCCGTATGCAAACGCCTTGAGGAACTGGTCAACGATGATAACCAACGTCGCGATGATGGTCATCATGACGATGATACGAATACTCGATGGGATATGCTTCCGGATGGCGCTGACCGAGGCGTTAGACGCAGCTGTTACGAAGATAACGGCCAAGCTCATCACAAACGCCGTTTCGAGCTTGGTGGTAACAGCCAAAGCAGAACAAATCCCGAGGATCTGAACAGCAATGGGGTTATCCACAACAAGCGGTTTAAGCAGGACTTCCTTGAATTTAGCCATTTTGCTTACCTCCCTCGGCCGCGAGTCGCTTGAGGTAGGGTTCGAAACCGCCCATACCCAGCCAGTATTGGACCAGGTTGGTGACACCGCGGGCTGTCAGTGTAGCACCGGCCAACCCATCAATCTCATAACTGGCTTTGGGGCTGTCGGGGCTCACCGTACCCTTGATGACTGTAATGACAGGCTCGCCCTTATCATTATAGGCCTTCTTGTCTATCCAGAGAGCTTTCCAGTTCGGATTATCAACTTCGCCACCCAGACCCGGAGTCTCACCGTGTTCATAAAAACCGAAGTTTTTGATTGTCGTGAAATCCGGAGCAAGAGCGATGAACCCGTACATCGTGGACCACAAGCCCTTGCCATGGATGGGCAATACAATACGTTTAATCTTATCGCCGTCTTTGAGCAGATAGACACTGGCATACTTGGCACGCTGTCCAATGCCAGCCTGATCGTCTTCACCAGCAATTTTGACATTCATTGCCGGATCTTTTGCAGCTTTGCGCTGATCATAGGCGACCGCATCCATGTCCACGTACTCACCCGTGGCCAGGTCGACAACTTTCGGTTCAATTTGTTTGTAGAGATCATCAATAGCCACATCTTCTTTATAGATGCCTGCGGCTTTGAGAATGTTTTCCTTGCGCTCCAGAACTTTGTTTTCTTCCTGGATCGGTTTCAGGCCTACGGCTGCAGCAGACACGAGCAGCGAGCAGACAAGGCACAGGGAAAACGCCACAACGAATACTTTTTTCGTGGAATCGTTAGACACTGCGCACCATCCTACGCTTGATATTCGCCTGCATGACAAAGTAGTCGATGATCGGAGCGAACACGTTGCCGAAGAGAATCGCCAGCATGACGCCTTCGGGGTAGGCCGGGTTGACCGTGCGTATCAGGATAATCATAACCCCGATAAGCGCCCCATAATAGTATTGTCCTTTGGGCGTCATTGAGGAAGATACTGGGTCGGTCGCCATGTAAACCATGCCGAAAGCAAGACCACCCATGACAAGGTGCCACAACGGGCTCACCGACATCATGGGGTTGGTCGCGCTCCCCACGCCATTCAAAACAATGGCTATGGCAAAAGCGCCGGCAAGGATGGAAACCATAATACGCCAAGAAGCGATACCAGTTACGATGAGTACAACAGCACCAATAAGGCAAGCCAAAGTCGACGTTTCGCCGAGGGACCCCGGAATGGTACCGATAAAACAATCCCACCAGGAGTATTTCGCTGTCACGGCATTGATGCCGCCTTCAGCAGCAAGCGACAACGGCGTTGCACCGGAGTAGCCATCAACGGCGACCCAGACACTGTTTCCGGAAATCGCACTGGGATAGGCGAAGAACAGGAAGGCACGAGTCAAAAGGGCCGGGTTAAGAATGTTCTTCCCGGTACCCCCGAAGATTTCCTTCCCGATAACCACACCAAAGCTGGTGGCCAGGGCGATCTGCCACAACGGAATGTGTGGTGGCACGATAAGAGGAATAAGCGACCCCGTGACGAGGAAGCCTTCGTTGATTTCATGTTTACGGATGACAGAGAAAAGCGCTTCCCAGAAACCACCTGCGATGTTGCAGACAATATAAATGGGGAAGAAGTACAATGCGCCCAAAATGATATTCGACGCAAAGTTTTCCGGATTGGCTGCAAGGCCAAAGATGTGCATCACGCCCCAGCGCCAGCCGGTACCCGTATCGAGTCCCATAGCGGCCAGTGCGGCATTGGCCTGATATCCCGTGTTCCACATAGCCATGTAGAAACAAGGAATAAGGGCAAACACCACGGTAATCATAACGCGTTTCAGGTCGATGGCATCGCGGACATGGGTCGCTCCAGAACTCGTATCACCAGGAGCGTACAGAAAGGTGTCCACCATCTCGTAGAGCGGATAGTACTTTTTGTACTTCCCGTCTCCGGTGACGGCGCTGTGTATTTTATCAAGCAAGGTTCTCATAAGGCCTTATCCTTCCTTCTCGATAAGGGTGAGGACTTCGCGCAACATGGGGCCGAAATCATTCTTGCCGCAGTCCACGAAGGACAACAGGGCGAGATCTTCCTCATCGAGTTCCAGGCAGCCGAGGGCCTGGGCTTCATCCGTGTCCATAACGGCCAGTGCACGCACCAGGTAGGTGGGCAGGATGTCCAGCGGCATAACCTCGTCAAACGCACCTGTCGGAAAAATTGCCCGGTGGCTACCACCTAAAAGCGTGTTCATAGCAAAACGTTTTTCCTTGAGGCAGGCAGACAAAAACACGGGCTTGGACGAATACTTGTCTTTACCTGGCATCATCCATCCCAGAAGGTCACGATTGCCGCCTTCGACGACAACGGAAATCTGGTTGTGGAAACGGCCAAGAAAAGCCAACGGACCTTCTGCCTTGCTACCGCAAATAACCGAACCGGAAATCGCACGGGCATCGCCTTTTTTGAGCTCTCCAGCCAGTACATCCGTCAGACTCGCACCCAATCGAGTCTTGATGATGCGGGGACGCTCAACCATAGGACCAGCCAGAGAGACAAACCGATCGGTCGACAATGTGCCCGTTGTGAAGAGCTTGCCGATCGCAATGACATCTTGATAGCCCAGATGCCAGACGGCCTTACCGGGGCCAACCGGATCGATGAAGTGAATGTGGGTTCCAGCCAGACCCGCCGGATGGGGGCCGGAGAAAACCTGGATCTTAACTTCTTGAATGAGCGGCAGGTTGCAGCAGTCGGCGGCGCACACATGGACGTCACCATCGGTCAGGCGGGTAAGAACCCGAAGACCATCTTGCCAGGCTTCAGAGTCCTGCCAGATAATGTTTTCTGGATTGGCGGACAATGGATTGGTATCCATCGCCGTGACAAAGATGGAATGTGGAACCGAGCCCAGAGCAGGAGTTTTGCTGAAGGGGCGCGTACGCAATGCGGTCCACATACCCGACTTTACGAGGGTATCGGCGACATCCTGGCGATCGAGGCCAAGCAATTTGTCCGACTCATATGCCGGAAACTCTATGGCTCCGACTGAATCGTCGAGTTCGATGACCACGGACTGTAAAATCCGGCGATCACCGCGATTGATAGCAACGACCTTGCCGGCTCCCGGAGCCGTAAAAACGACACCTTCGATCTTCTTATCAGCAAAGATCGGTTGGCCGAGCTTAACCGTATCGCCAACGGCAACGAGCATCGTCGGTTTCAAACCGACATAGTCGCCACCGAGCACGGCCACGGTCCGTGGCGGATTTCCCTCGAAGAAATCCGTAACGGGCTCGCCCGAGATAGGAATGTCGAGTCCTTTCTTAAGTTTTATCATGGAAAATACACCTTGTCCCTACGGGTTATTGACGTAACGGGCTTTGATTTGGGTGCAACGAAAACAGCACGCTTCGGCATTCGTGCCAAAGCGTGGCCTGGACGGGTTGGGCTGGAATAGCTCATTGTACCATGCGCTCCGAATTCGAGTAATTCGGACGAGTGGGAAAGAACGCACGGGGTATTTTGCGTTGGGTCTTTTTGACGTACCTGTAAAGTACTGACACGTCAAGAGTTAGTGAAAACTTTCTCATATCGAAACAACATGAAACAAAAATTCTACGAAGATCAATACCTACGAATCTACTTATATTCCAAGCTTTTCACGTAAAAGAATCAACAGTCCCTCCTTCACTACGTATACATTAAAAAATACTTTAAAAACTCACTTGTATCATTCTGACCCAATTGAGTATACTCCTCTCCAATTGACTCAAACTCTTAAAAATCTCATGGGTGTTAACTCTCTTGAGATTTTTTGGCCATAACAAGCATTGTCGGCAAGAGAAACAGGCCACCAAATAATGCAGCCAACTCAAAAGCGTCGGCAATTCCTCCATAATCGGCTGCAAATCCGGCGAGGCTCGGTCCTAAAACAAAGCCAAGATTTGATGCCCCGAGGAAAACGCCCATAATGCTCCCTTTGGCAGCCCCCATGTTTGAAGCCAACGACATGGAAGCGGGAAGAGACAATGCCGACCCGAGGCCCATGGTAACCGACAAGCCAATAAAGCCCCATAAGGGAACGGATTGACCAAAACCGAATAAACAGGCTGCACACAAGCCCATACCGAGAAAGGTTAGCCCAGTTTTATCACGTATATCGGCCCATTGACTCGTTACCGGCATGCCTAAAATAATAACAATGTTAGGCAAAACGAAAAGAACACCGGCAAGAATACCGCTTAAACCGAAGCGATCGTTTATCAATTGGGGCAAAAACGTGGTCACAACGGACGCCCCCATGGTTCGCCCGAGCACAGCAAAAAGCAACGCCAGAAATGCTAAATCGTGCCAAGGTGGTCCGTTTTTTGCTTTTTCGGCTCGAGTCACAGATGCCGAAGAGACGATTCGGGCACGAAGGAAAAGAATGAACGTCAGGCCCATCCCCATACTCGGCCAAAGCAGCGTCAAGAGTCCAATGCCACCATGAATATTGGTGGCCAGCCCCCCCGCAAGTGGGCCAACGACAAATGCGGCGTACAAGCAGGTATTATACGCCCCGAACACACGACCGCGATGCTTTTTGGAGACGCATTCCCCTAAAAGGGACATGCTGACGGGTTTGACAATACCCGAACAGAACCCCAGGCAAATCTGTATGACACCAAGGGTTTCGTTTGCCGGAAAAATGGAGTAGATTATGGGGATAATGGCTCCTGCGCCCGTTGCTGCCAAGAGAAGTGGCATGGAACCGATACGGTCGGCAGCATAGCCGGCCAAAGGCGCCAGGATGAGCCGGGCAAGAAAATACCCGGAAAAAGCAAGACCGAGCCAGGCAGGAGAAAATCCAGCTGACTCGGCGTTGGCGGACAAAGCGAACGTGAATGCGCCGACTCCGACGGTGGAAAAAAACGCAGCTCCAAGAACTCCTTGAGCAGCTCGTCGTTTCACCTCGGAACATTCGTTCAAACTGTTTCGCCAGAATACATCGAATCGCTTTCTCACGCCGATACCTCGCCGCAAACGGTCTTTTTTCGCCGCTGCGGCCTCCCCCCATACGTGTTTTCGATGAACACGGCTAGCCAATTTTTACTGGCATACTATTGCCTTCGTCGAGTTGCCGGCTCGGTCAGTGTGTACCGGTGTTGCTGTATACGATCTTGCGCCCTGGAGAAGAATACCTATTCGGTTCCATAAGGAGACCTTCATGCTCATTACTAAATTCGCTATTCCAGATATCATTTTCGGACACGGCAGCATCAAATACCTCGCCCAGTGTGCAAGACGGCTCGGAGCCCAACGTATTCTTCTCGTCAGTGACAACGGCTTGGAATCTTCAGGATGGGTAGATCAAGTGCGCCAAATTCTTGAAGATGACAGACTCGACTGTGTTTATTTCAATGATGTGAGCTCCAACCCTCGTGACCATCAAGTGCACAAAGGAGCAAAACTGTATTTGCAAGAAAAGCTCGACGTCATCGTTGCACTTGGCGGTGGCAGCCCTATGGACGCTGCGAAAGGGATCGCCACCATTGCAGGGAATGGAGGCAAAATTAGCGATTATGAAGGGGCCAACCGCATCATGCGGCCTTTGCCGCCCATGATTTTTATTCCGTCAACAGCTGGTTCAGGTTCCGATATCTCTCAATATTGCATTATTACCGATGTCGAGCGCCAGGTGAAAATGTCTATTATTTCGCGTTCACTCGTACCGAATATTTCCATCACCGATCCGGACCTGTTGTTGACAAAAAGTCGCAGCCTCATCACGGCTTCAGCGATTGACGCGTTTGCTCATGCCGTCGAGTCCTACCTTTCTCCGCTGGCATCGCCGTTCACTGAATCTCAAGCGCTCTTAGCTATGCGACTTTTCATTAAAAACATTCTGCCGGCTGTCCGCGACCGCGACCAAGCGGCTCTGGAAGAACTCAGCACCGCATCGGCTGCCGCCGGCATGTCCTTTTCCAATGCAGGATTAGGAACCCTCCACGCTTTGGCTCACTCTTTAGGTGGAATGTACGACGTCCTCCACGGCATGGTTCACCCAGTATTGTTGCCTGCTGTGATGCGATATAACCTGGCTGCCAACCCCAAAAAACTTGGTGATATCGGCCGTATTGTCATCGGACCACGAGTATGTGCCGATGAACGGGCAGCATTGGCCGGTATTGATCGTCTGGAAGAGCTGTTTGCTGAAATGGATACCCCCTTGCGGTTGCGTGATTTGTTACCCGACCGCACTCCCCTGGAAAAAATTTGTTCCATGGCAACGCGTGACGCGTGTCAACTTACAAACCCCAGATCCGCTTATTGCGACGATCTCATGGGGATTTGCGAGGAGGTCTGGTAATGGAAGCAACTCCTTCCCCAACCCTCTATGATCTCATTGGCATCGAACATTCCAAACTTGGATATTTCGAAGAATTACGTCAAAAAATTGAGGAACTTAAGGGATCGAATACCGAATCAGAAAATCGTCGACGTGAAATCGGGGCCATTCTTGACGGTATTACCGATGTCATGATGGTTTTAGATGAAGATCTCAAAATTATTTCTGTTAATCACGTCTTCCATGACTTGTTCGGGAAAGGGAACCCTATTGGACAGTACTGTTATTCATATTTTCGACAGTCCGATGAACCATGCGAAGAATGCCCGGCGTTTCGCTCACTCAAAGAAAACGTTGTCAGTAAAGAAACCGCCATATTCCGCATTGCTGGCCGAAATATGCAGTTCGAAATGGTGGCTTCACCACTGAAAAATCCACAGTGGCCCAAACACCGCGTGTTGATTTTCAAACGCGATGTCACCATGGAAAAAGAATATCAGGCCAAATATTATCAGGCTGAAAAGATGGCGACTATCGGAGTGTTGGCTACTGGCGTGGCACATGAGGTCAACAACCCTCTCGCGGCCATTTCCGGCTATGCCGAAGGCATTCAGCGACGACTTGCGACAATTGAAACCCATGTTCCCGAGTCTCTAGCCGAAGATTTCCGCGACTACACCGAAACCATCATCAAGGAATGTCGGCGTTGTCGTGACATCGTACGCACTCTGCTCCATTTCGGCCACCCTGTCTCATCCCAATTCTGCGTTGTGGATGTTAATAATATGGTGCGGGAAACACTGAAGATTCTGCACTATCACCTCAAGCGGAAAACTGGAATCATTGTCGATACCCAACTCTACTATGGCCTTCCCCACATCGAAGGCGACGAGCCCCAACTCAAGCAGGTATTGCTCAACCTTTTAACGAACGCTGTCGACGCCATGGACGCACACAAGCAAAAAGGCGTCATTTCGGTTCGGACGAGTCCTCTTGGTTTGGACAAAGTTCTTATTGAAGTGGAAGATACTGGCTGCGGTATTCCATCAGCCAATCGAGACAAGCTTTTCGACCCCTTTTTTACAACCAAACCTGTCGGCAAGGGCATCGGCATCGGTCTCTCCACCTGCTACAATATCGTTAAAGAACACCAGGGCGATATCTCGGTAGATAGTGAAATAGGTCGAGGCTCACGCTTTATTGTCACCCTGCCGCTCAAACCGGAGCGCAACCATGGTTAATCGCTATCAAGTCCTTGTCGTTGATGACGAACTTCCCATTCTAAAACTCCTCCAAAAGGAGCTCACTAACGACCTGCGCAACATCGACACGGCCCCTGATGCGGCAACCGCTCGTGAAATGGTCAAAAAACAACAGTACGATATTATCGTGCTCGATATCCGCCTTCCCGACGGAGATGGTCTTGATCTTTATGTCGAATTTAAAGGGCGTTTAGCTGATGCAGAATTTATCCTGATCACAGGGCACGGCGCTATCGATAATGCCGTGGAAGCCATGCGCCTTGGCGTGTATGACTATATAACCAAACCTTTTAAACTCGATCGTCTCGAACTTGTCATCGACCGGGCGTATCAACGCGTTGCGTTACAACGCGAAAACCGTGGCCTCAAGCACTCACAAAAAACCGCGCGTCCCACACAAAAGCTTATCGGGAACTCTGCTCCGATCAAACATATACGGTTTCTCATAGATAAAGTCGCCCCAACCGACGTCCCCGTGTTGATTACTGGCGACTCAGGAGCCGGGAAAGATGTGGTGGCCAACTCCATTCATGCAGCCAGCAATCGCAACGACGCACCACTTATTGTCAAAAACTGCGCAACGTTACAACGCGAACTCGCACGAAGTGAGCTTTTTGGGCACACGAAGGGATCGTTCACCGGTGCAACGGAAAACCGCGAAGGCCTGATGACGTTTGCTCATAAAGGAACCTTGTTTCTCGATGAAATAGGGGAACTGCCGCTTGAAGTACAAGCATCGCTGCTTCGCGCTCTGGAAAGCAAGTCTTACCGGCGTGTTGGTGAAAAAGACGAACGAACGGCAGATATTCGCTTTCTTTTTGCAACGAACCGAAATCTTGGTCGTGAAGTTGAGGAAGGCCGCTTTCATGAAGCCTTGTTCCACCGTATTAACGTGTTCAATATTGAAATACCTTCGCTGTACCAACGCAAGGAAGATGTTCCCCTCCTCGTCGAGCACTTTCTCGGCCGATTATGCCGCACACTGCCGAGCTGCACCATAACGGACAAAGCGATGCAATGCCTGCTCAATTACAACTGGCCGGGCAATGTTCGAGAATTACGCAATGTCATAGAACGGAGCATTATTTTAGCAGATAACGGCATCATAACCGATCGCGCTCTCCCCAAAGAACTCGTCGAACAAGCCTTTATGGATAGTGAGAATGACTCGTTTTTATCTATAGATGCCATGGAACGGGACCACATTGGCAAAGTTTTATCCTTCTACGACGGCAACCGTGCACAGGCTGCAAAGGCTTTAGGGATTGGTCGAAAAACATTATATCGCAAAATTCAAAAGTACGGCATCTCTGTCGACTAGATTCACCGATCAATGCAGTGTCATTTTGACCCGATCACCTCCCCCGCATGGGTCAAAATGATTTAAAACTGCAACTAGCTAAATTAAAAAGAAAAAAAACGCAAAAGACTCGTGTGTTCCAAACGAACCATCCCAGTGTGTCGTTTTGCCCCCTTTCTTTTTCGACCCATCTCGATTTCCTCAAAAAGAACTAACGCACTGATATAAATAACAAAACAACTTTGGCACGCCATTTGCCTATAGAAAGGCAACCCTGCGTTGGGTTGGGTTGCTACATGTTAAGTATCGAGTGGGGATAGTATTTCGATCAACCTCATAAACCATCGGAGTGTGTGCTATGGCTGTACGTGAACAGGTTTACGGTTTCTTTATCCCGAGTGTTACCCTTATCGGCATCGGCGCTTCCAAAGAAATCCCCGGCAAGATTCGCGCCCTGGGCGGTTCCAAGCCCCTGCTCGTTACGGACAAAGGTATCGTTGGTGCCGGCATTGCCAAGCAAATCACCGACTTGCTTGACGAAGCCAAGATGGACTATGTTGTTTACGATGAAACCATTCCCAACCCGACTGACGCCAACGTCGCCGCTGGTGTTGAAGCTTACCAGAAAAACGGCTGCGACAGCCTGATTTCCCTCGGTGGCGGTTCTTCGCATGACTGCTGCAAAGGCGTCGGCCTTGTTGTTGCTAACGGCGGCAAAATTCACGACTTCGAAGGCGTTGACAAATCCACCAAACCCATGCCCCCGTACGTGGCCGTTAACACCACCGCCGGCACGGCTTCGGAAATGACCCGCTTCTGCATCATCACCGACCTGTCCCGCAAAGTTAAAATGGCTATCGTTGACTGGCGCGTCACCCCGGGTATCGCCCTGGACGATCCGTTGCTCATGGTTGGCATGCCCCCGGCGCTGACCGCTGCTACCGGTATGGACGCCCTGACCCACGCTGTTGAAGCTTATGTTTCCACTATCGCTAACCCGATGACCGATGCTTGCGCTGAAAAAGCCATCGAACTCATCTTCCAGTACCTCCGCCCCGCCGTTGCCAACGGCCAGGACATCGAAGCCCGTGAAGCCATGTGCTTCGCTCAGTACCTCGCTGGTATGGCCTTCAACAACGCCAGCCTGGGCCACGTCCACGCCATGGCTCACCAGTTGGGCGGCTTCTACGATCTGCCCCACGGTGAATGCAACGCCATTCTGTTGCCCCACGTTGAAAAATTCAACTTGATCGCCAAGGTTGATCGTTTCTGCAAAATGGCTGAAATCATGGGCGAAGACCTCACCGGCCTGTCCAAACGCGAAGGCGCTGATAAGTGCCTCGACGCCATCAAAACGCTGTCCGCCGACGTTGGTATCCCGTCTGGCCTGGTCGAACTTGGCAAGCGTTATGGCAAAGACGTCAAGGCCGAAGATATCCCGACCATGACCGGCAATGCTCAGAAAGACGCTTGTGGTCTGACCAACCCGCGCTGCCCCAAAGACGCGGACGTTACCGCCATCTACACCGCCGCTCTGTAAGACCTGCGGTCCTCCAAGCATACCGGGAAGGGATTGCCCTTCCCGGGCTGCTGGAAATATGCACAAACCGGAGATTTATGCTCTGGTTTGCGCCGTCGGACAAAATTCGGACATGGGTTTTGGTCGACGTTCCAGCTAAAAGTTATTTGATACTAAATTTCGTGGCGCGATGATTTGTCGGCGGTCGCGTCACGAATGCCCCAACCGGCTCCCGCCGAAGCGGGCCAAATGGTCAATGTTTGCGCAAGGGGGAGGCACGAACATTGTCCGGCCCGCTAGAGGGGGGTCGGTTCGGGCATTTTTATCTGCTCTTACCACCCACTTATTCTTTCTCTTTTTTTCTTACCAGTTTCAAAATACACGTATCATATCGACATTTTTTGTCTTTTATTACAATGCAATTCATTCATATTGCATTGTTTTTTTCTGTTATTTATCACCAATAAAGATGTATTACGTTGTTATGTCTTTTGTGACATAGTACTTTACAGGCATAATTAACTGTATATTTTAACAATTCTCAGCAAAATACAACACATTT
This sequence comes from Desulfovibrio inopinatus DSM 10711, assembly GCF_000429305.1. NCBI lineage: Bacteria > Pseudomonadati > Thermodesulfobacteriota > Desulfovibrionia > Desulfovibrionales > Desulfovibrionaceae > Desulfovibrio > Desulfovibrio inopinatus. Next base: position 56,976 of record NZ_AUBP01000002.1, on the reverse strand, counting down.
ATCTTGCACTCGATTATTTTTTGTTACAAAATGCAAACACCCATCCACATTATCCCACCTTAAGGAGGCTGTAATGGATAAAATTCTTCGAATTGACGTCGGCGCTGAGGGCGGACCTAAAGCCACGACGGAAGAATTGGGCGATTATGCCGGACTTGGCGGTCGTGCAATGACAAGCATTGTTGTGGCCACAGAAGTTCCTGCGGATTGCCACGCTCTCGGACCTGAAAACAAGCTCGTTATTTCTCCTGGCCTTATGGCTGGATCGGCTGCCAGCACCTCGGGACGTATGTCCTTTGGCTGCAAAAGCCCTCTGACCGGCGGTATCAAAGAAGCTAACGCCGGTGGTCAGGCTGGCCAATACCTCGCACGTTTGGGTTACGCCGCTATTATCATCGAAGGCGAAGCCAAAACCGATGATCTCTACCTCGTCTATATCGGGCAAGACAAAATCGAATTCAAAGTCGACAATTCTCTGAGAATGCTGCCCAACTACGATCTGTGTGACAAACTGAAACCGGTTTACGGAGAGAAGGTTTCCATCATCTCCATCGGTACTGCCGGTGAAATGAAGATGGCTAACTCGACCATCGCTGTCACCGACGTTGAATTTCGCCCCACACGCCATGCCGGTCGCGGTGGTGTTGGCGCCGTTATGGGATCCAAAGGCATCAAAGCCTTGGTTATCGATCCCGCTGGCACCAAAATACGCAAACCCGTCGATCAAGAAAAGTTCAAGGCGTCCAACAAGGAATTCGTCGAAGGCCTGAAACGCCACGCCGTTACCGGGCAAGGCCTGCCCACGTTCGGCACCAACGTCCTGACCAACATCTTGAACGAAGCTGGCGCCTACCCGACCTACAACTTCAAGGAAGGCCGCTACAAAGATCACGCCGACCTGTCCGGTGAAGCTCAGGCCAACCTGGAAAACGAACGCGGCGGACCGGGTTCTGCAACCTTGGGTTGCCACAGAGGCTGCGCCATTCAGTGTTCAGGCACCTACTACGACAAAGACGGCAACTTCCTGAGCAAACAGCCTGAATACGAAACCACCTGGTCTCACGGTGGTAACTGCGGCATTCATGATCTTGATGTCGTTGCCAAGCTGGACTTCATGGATGACAACTACGGATTTGACACCATTGAAATGGGTGCCACCATCGGTGTCGCCATGGAAGCCGGTGTTATTGAATTCGGTGATACCGAAGGCGCCATCCGTCTTGTCGATGAAGCCGGCAAAGGCACTCCCTTGGGCCGCATTCTTGGTGCTGGTACCGCTGTTACGGCGAAATGCTTCGGACTCGAGCATGCTCCGGTCGTCAAAGGCCAGGCCATGCCTGCTTACGATCCTCGCGGTGTTAAAGGCATCGGTGTCACCTATGCCACCACCACCATGGGTGCTGACCACACTGCCGGGTACTGCATTGCCACGAACATCCTCAAAGTCGGTGGCGATGTCGATCCTCATGCTGTCGAAGGTCAGGCTGAACTGTCTCGCAACCTGCAAATCGCCACGGCGGCTCTCGACGCCACGGGCTTCTGCCTGTTCGTCGCCTTCGCCATTCTCGATCAGCAGGATACCTTCAGCGCTATGATCGAAACCATCAACGGCATGTACGGTCTGTCCATGACTGCCGATGATGTTGTCGAACTCGGCAAGACCATCCTCAAGAAAGAACGCGAATTCAACCAGAAAGCCGGTTTGGGCAAAGAACATGACCGCCTGCCCCGGTACTTCAAACGCGAGGCCCTGGCTCCTCACAACATCACGTTCGACGTTCCTGACGAAGAACTTGATTCGGTCTACAATTTCTAAAACCTCCACCTCTTCAGCCGGTTTCGAAACAACTTCGAAACCGGCTGAAATCTATGAAGCCATGCAAAATACACCCAGCCTTGATATTGAAATTCTCTCCAATACCCCTCAAGACTTCGAAGATATCTTTCAACGCGGCTTCTTTGTCAGCTTCACGACTGGATGTACTCTCCGTGAATTTTTATGCGAGCAAGTCGGTGTCTGTGGCGATTACGCCCAAATTCGCATTCAAACAATTTTTCTCAATGGGCAGCCCGTCGACGATGTCGATACAACGTACTTGAATGATACGGATGCTCTCGCCTTTTCCGCTGCCATGCCCGGACTCGTTGGTGCGACCATGCGACGCGGTGGATATTATGCTTCTCTACGAGAATCCATAAGCCATCATGGCGACGAACACACCATTGAGATCAAGCAAAGCCGAATACGGGTACGGCTATTTAATTTCCTTGCAAGGGAACTCGCTGGAACATTCCTTCGTTACGGCATTTATATCCAACCAGACGAATTCATCACCTTCCTCAATCGCCAATCCAACTCTTTTTTTGACCGAACCAAATTTCGCAAAGACACGATGATCACGACACGGGAACAGCTCGTTGAGACGGTGGATTCTTTTCCTGGAAGTGTGAAATTAACCATTGTTGAACAATAATTTTCAAAAGAGTGCATAATTTTTGAAAAGGGGCTTGACGAAGGGGCAATACAAGGGTTTGATCACTGAAACTATTGTCGATCTGGCAATCATGTTTTGATCTGGAAGTACCCCAAAATAACTCAGAAGGAATCCAAAGATCGCCCATGATTTGCTAGGCTTTTACGGCAAAAAGACAACACTTCTATGACAAGGGGATTGCATTATGTTTCTGTTTGATAGCCCCTCGGATGCGACTGCTCCCCCTGCAGCGCAAACGCCACTGGCAAACCTGAATATGTTCTATTTTGATATGGACCATCGCCCAGGGTTCAGACATCAAAAGCCAGCTCTTTATCTCGTCGCCGACCTTTTTCGTGCCGCCTATGATGGCAAGCGGGAATTTGTTACTGACAAACCACTTGCCTGCCTTTCGTCCAAAAAACGCCTTTATTTTTCCGGATACAGTTTTGATCAATTCGATCTTGATGTGCTGCTCTACATTGCCCGACAAATGATCAGAAGCCGACGTGGTCATGTCCAAATTGATATGGGAGCACTATTGCACAGCTTGAAACGACGCAACGATAAAGCTGGCCGCAATCGCGTACAAAACAGCTTGACCCGTCTTTCCGCTGGCCGTATCGATATTGCTGGAAAACGATATCACTATATGACTCGCCTTATCGACCGCTTGCTTATTGATGAACGCAAGCAATCATGTCTTGTCGAACCCAACGAGGATGTATGTGCCGCTCTTGGCAAACGTCTCGGCCAATCCCTTGATCCCAAAGACCGTTTGCTTTTAGACCGAAATGGCCTTGCGAACTGGCTCCACGGAGTCCTTGCGGTGTTTCGGGGTGGCTTTTCCAGCCCAGTCGACTTGATCCAAACTTTGTGCGGGTCTACAGCAAAATCATTCGATGTAGAGTTAAGTAATGCGTTGGATTTGCTTATGAATGCACACGTGGCAAGTGTAACGCGTATTGACGACAATCGTGTTTGTATTGGTGGCCCTGCAGCCTGTAGTGGAAAAATCGCTTGTGGTATTTTTTCGGAGCCTGTTTTTTCATGAAAATCACGCTAAAATGCTACGCAACGTTGTTGGACCTGACACCGGCTGCTCCGGTGGATATGCCTGATGGAACAACCATTGATGAACTTATGACGGCGACCGGTGTCGACGCCAAAGAAGTCAAACTCATTTTTCGCAATGGACTCCATGCCAAACCCGAAGATCACTTAGCCGACGGAGACAGCATCGGCCTTTTTCCACCTATCGGAGGTGGTTGAGAACGTATTCAAAATCTCCGTATTATCTCCTGTAAGAAAGAGCGTCCTTTGTCGGTGATTCTTTACTCTCAGGAGAGCAAACGGCTTTGGTCATCGTCACGCCGAAAAGCAGTTCACCGGCGAAGCGATGTGGACCAGGACCATCTGCCTTGAGAGGTAGTGATCCATTCGAGCAACATGACGCAACAGGTGGATTTTGACCATGGGAGACTCACGCCTACTTTGTCAGGCTCTTGTCATTGGTTCGGGAATTGCTGGTTCAAGTTGCGCACTTACACTTGCCGACAATGGTTTTGACGTCATTTTGCTCTGTGCCGGTAATGGAATCGACGACGGGAATACAGCGTACGCTCAAGGTGGTATTGTCTACACCGGTCCCGACGATTCGCCCAAGCTTCTTCAAAAAGACGTTACGAAAGCGGGATGGAACCACAACTCCAATCGCGCTGTCAGTCACCTTTCCCGATTCGGCCCTAAAGCGGTGGATGAATTACTCATTGAGCGCTTAAGAATTGGTTTTGCTCAAAAAGATGGACACTACGACCTGACCCGAGAAGGCGGCCACAGCATTTACCGCGTTGCCCACTGCGCCGACCATACCGGTCGATCCATCATGGATGGGTTTGTACGGGCTGTTGCGAACTCACCCAATATACGGGTTTTGACTGGTCGCATGGCCGTCGACCTCATCACGAGCCAACACCATACCTCCAACCTCCAATTTCAATACAATATCGATAATCAATGCCTCGGTGCATACGTTTATAATAGCTATTCCGGTCAAGTTGAAACCATTTTGGCCAACTACACCGTGCTGGCAACTGGTGGCCTCGGACGGATATACCAGCACACGACCAACGCGGAATGTTGTGTCGGCTCTGCCCTGACCATGGCTCATCGCGCCGGAGCGCGCATCATGAACATGGAATATGTCCAATTCCACCCCACGTCGCTTTATTACAAAGCCAAACGCCGCTTTCTTATCACCGAAGCCATGCGCGGCGAAGGCGCTCGACTTATCAATAGTCGTGGCGAGCAATTCATGCACCGCTACGATCGACGAGGAGAACTCGCTCCGCGTGATATCGTATCCCGTGGTATCGTGGATGAACTGCACAGCAGCGGTGAAGATTGTGTCTTTCTCGACTGTTCAACCGTGCCGCATGATCTCCCGACGCGGTTTCCAACCGTCTACAATGGGTGCAAAAAAATCGGTATCGACATCACACGCGAACCTATACCCGTTGTTCCGGCGGCCCATTATCATTGTGGCGGTGTCCTTTGCGACGTATCCGGTAAGACAACGGTCAGTCGTCTCTATGCAGTCGGGGAGTGTTCCTGCACCGGTGTCCATGGAGCGAACCGGCTGGCCAGTACTTCATTGCTTGAAGGCGTTCTCTGGGGAAAATCCGCTGGGGAAAGCATTCTCGGCCTTCTCAAACGCCGCAAACAAGCCGATAAGCGACTCGTTCAGTCCATCCCGGATTGGAGTTCGCCAGGACACGATAGAAACGAAGATCCGGCTCTCATCGCTCAAGACTGGGCAACCATTCGGAGTACCATGTGGAACTACGCCGGCATCACACGAACCGACCAACGACTTCAGCGCGCTGTGAGCGATTTGAAAAGCCTCAATGCTCACCTCGTCGAATTCTACAAGCGTACACCGATGTCAAAACCCCTGATTGAGCTGTTTCACGGCTCCTACTCAGCCTATCTCGTGGCTGTATCTGCCGCGCGAAATAAGCAAAATATCGGATGCCATTACGTATCCTCATAATGGCGAATTGCACATCTCATACCACGTGAAATATTCTTAGAGATATGGAGGTAAATTCATCGAAATTTACCTCCATATATGTATAGACTCTTTCCTCAGAATCATCATGAATCTATTTGACAGCGTGAAGAAAAAATGCTGTTAGTCACTTAATATTTCTGCCGACAGTGTGTACCCACCATACATTGGGCTATGCATGGTACACTTTGCATCTCTAAAAAAATTCAGCATCGCTGTTGAACCCCTCCCCCATCACCGCAATAACTCTGCAACACAGACGAGGGGGTTGAGCCGTGTCCACGAAATCCATTCTCATGTATGGGTTGTCCACATGTACGCATTGTGCGAACGCCAAAGCAATTATTGAGTCCATGAATCATCCATTCGACGTCATTTATGTCGATCGACTTGCCGGAGATGATCGAAACAAGCGCATGAACGAAGTACGTAAGCACAATCCGCAACTCACCTTCCCAACGATCATCATTAACCAAATCGTAGTCGTTGGTGATGATGAGGAGGCCATCAAAAAGGCACTGACTTCTTTGTAGAGCCTTTGAGAAAAATGCACGGAATACACACAAGGCCTTCCTTGCCATAAGCAAGAAAATCTCTATACTCCGGACTTCCGGCAAACTGGCCGAGATCGCTATAGAGACGGTAATGTGAGTTCCGTGCATCCCCAAACTGTAGAACGTCATGCCCTGTTCAGCTTGATCGAAACAACAATCGACTCTTCAGATGCATTTGTTGTTATAGGTCCAAGTTATCCAGAAATCGCCAACGTCACCACAGCCCTGGTCACGACACACAAACTTCCAGGGAATATCCTCTCATGCGATCCTGACGAACTCGCATACGCTCAGGAGAAATTTACCGCCCTCGCCAATATGGTCGGGAATGGCAACGCATTGCGTTGTATCCAAGGGTTACCTTTCGGCTCAGCTCGTCAGCCAGCCTCGGTTTTCGTTTTCCAGTTCGCCAAATTGTTACGTATTTCATCAACGTGGAAACATATTTTCTGCATTGAAAATATTTCTGAAATAACGGTCCGTCCGGAACCCTTTCACCGTATCGAAACAAAAGAATTCCTATTACCGAATGCCTCGTCTTCGACCGGGGAACCGGAAAATGGCCTTTTTGTATGTATCCAACATCCGGGAGATGAAGACGATATCCTTGAAGGAATTCTCGAGTCCGGTTGCTTGCTCAAAATGGTCTATCTCGCCTCCCACAGCACTCCGCCGGGGATACTCGAAAAAATCGATCAACGCCTCAATAGCGCGGGTTTATTCCGTCTCCCGCTGTGGAAAGATTCACTCTACATTCACCGCAACCTGCTTGCCCATCCTCTCGTGGATCATCTTGTCGCGATTCTGCAAACAAACCGTTCTATTTGCGAGCTTGCGCTTAAATACAAGAATGATGTGATTCATACGACGCGTAAGGTCAAAAATCTCTCCGACAAACTTGCCAAAAACGAAAAACCAACCTCACTTGGACGTGAAGTACGCAAATGGTATTTCTACACCAATGAACATAAAATTATATCGGATTTCCCGCTCATCCAATCCGCGGTGATGTCGTGTTTCAAGAATACAAATCTCAAGCCCCATTGCATCTACAGCGGTGGAAAAAATGCCGCAACGGCTTGGCTGGAAAAACGCGGTGTCGTGGTCATTACTCACAAACCGATCTTCCAAAAACAACTTGAGGATTTCTCTTCCGATCAACATGACCGCTTCATAAACCGCTGGTTGTGTTGTGATATCCCCATCATCGAACACGACGATGCATATGTTCTTGTAACGGATATTGATATCATTTTTTTACAACACCCTATTTTTACAGATATTTTCCCACAATATCTGGCGGCAGTACCCGAAGAAAACAGCGGGCAATTCAACAGCGGCGTCATGCTTCTTAATGTTTCCAACATGGCTGTTACCCATCCGTTCTTTATTGCATCCATAGTGGAACATATACGTGAGCAGTCATTCCACCAATTATCCCCCCAGTTAGAATACAATGCGTATTACGGATCAACCTACGATACGTTATCAAAATCCTTAAATACCCTCCCTGGGCACAGTGAACATGGGGATGTGTCCATTGTACACTTCCGTGGTGTCCGACCAGAAACCATACGGCGGGTTCTCTCCAATAAGACCGACAGCGATACGGCCGATCACCTCACTCGTATCGGTCAAGATCCCACAAGCTACGCCAAAGCGCTTCTTCTGCATGACCGGTATCGTCGTATGGCAACAGCGATGTCCAAGCATTGATTGTAAGGCATATCATGGCATCTTTACTTGACTTTCTTGACTATGTGCATGCTACCCCTCCGCAGGGATATCTGCATGACATCACCCCTTTTATTATTGGCATAACTCCTCGTTCTGGAAGTAGCTATTTATGTGATCTTCTCATGAAAACAGAAAAAGTCGGAAACCCCGACGAATATCTGAACACCTTCCTTCTCCCTGAAGTCCTGAGAACAAATCCAGCCACCGATATTTATACGCTCATTGCAAAGCTTGCCAAACAGCAAGCAAAAAACGGCATTTTGGGTATAAAAACAACATATCTCCAAGTTAAAGAACTCATCGATGCGAATGTCATGAATACAATTTTTCCTGATGCCAAAATTGTGCTGCTTTTTCGGCGCAATATTGTGCTTCAGGCCGTTTCACTCTACCGCGCTCGAGAATCCGGCGTTTTTCATACAAACATTACGCCACACGACGACGACCTGAATCGATTACGTATGCTGCCGTTTGATTCAGATAAACTCATAGCCAATATTATTCATATTGCTGATCAGGAAAAGGAATGGATGACGTTTATTCAACAATCTCAAATCCCTTTCCGTATTTTTCTGTATGAAGATTTTGTCGGTCATGAAGGAGAAACGGTAAACGAAATTTGCGCATTTCTTCAAACCAATTGCCCGGACTCTCCTGATCCTGCTCAATCATCGTTCCAAAAACTTTCATCCTGTGTGAATATCCGTTGGGCAGAGCGTTTTATTACTGAAAATCACCAATGGCTCTACGAAGACATCCTGAAATCACGAACCTACCTTCCTTCTTCTTATCTCTCTTCTTAATATCGAGCAGATTTTTCCATGACGCAAAAGCAATGCTTTGTAATGAAAATAATTTTCCATAGCATGCTACCTGTAGATGAAGAAAAAAAAATCCTTGTTACGTAAATTGGGATTTTTCCTGATTTTCATTCCCGATCTTCCATGCTAATATTGAAAGATGAAGTTGCATTATGAAATGGTACTATTATTGTATGCAAGGAGCTGATGTTCATGCCTGTAAGAGTTCAGGTCAAAGACCTCAAAGTAGGCATGTTTGTTGTTGATGTTGGTTTATCTTGGCTTGATCACCCTTATCTGTTTTGCCAGGAAGGTCCAATTGACGCGAGCACAGATATTGCCGCTATCGCCGATGATGGATTTACGGAAGCATTTGTAGATCCGGAACGCAGCCAAGGTGATTTGTCATCTCTTCAATACGTAATAGATGAAAATATCCCTAATCAAACAGCACAAGTTGAACCGACCAAGCCGATTATACAAGATGCTTCTCTCCTCGACCAAGTTGTTGCGTTGACCGAAGAACACACCTTTGCCCGAAAGATATACCGCGACTCGTTGAACTACGCCCGTACATTCATGATGGAGGCGCAACAGACAGGTAAAGTTGACATACGACAGGGTGAAGAACTTGTCAGCGACATCGTCAACAGTATGATGCGCAATACCGATGGACTTCTCGGCTTGGGGAAACTCCGGTCTCACGACGAATATACATTTACGCATTGCATTAATGTGACCATTATCAGTGTCGGATTTGCCAAATATTGCCGCATGTCGGAAAAAGCCATGACCGCCATTGGCCTGGCTGCATTATTTCACGATGTTGGCAAAGCGCTTGTCCCGCGATCTATCCTGAACAAACCGGGTAAGTTGTCGAATGCCGAACTTACCGTCATGCGAGAGCATCCCCTCAAGAGCCTTTCTTTGCTCTCAAAAAACCCCAGCATTTCCAAAATCGTCTTGCGCGCTGTTGTTGAACATCATGAAAAAGTCAACGGATGTGGCTACCCGTATGGTTTACGCTCATCTCAAATCCACGCATATTCGAAGATTATCGCTCTCGCTGATGTCTATGACGCGTTGACTTCCAGACGCGTTTATAAAAGCTCGATGCCAGCCAACCAGGCTTTGAAGATTATGTACGAATTACGTGACAATGACTTCAACACCTCAGATGTTGCTCTATTCGTGAAGTTTCTTGGTATTTATCCTGTCGGAACACTTGTCCGATTGAGCAATGGGAATCATGCCGTCGTATGCGAAGCCAATCACGGCGATACGCGTTGGCCGGTTGTCATCGTCGCTTTTGATCAGCAAATGCGTACTGTTCCCAAAGAGCGCTTGGATCTTGCCAAGCAAGATATCACGAGCAATCCCATATCGATTGTGGACAGCATAGACCCACGAAAATGCGGAGTAGATCCTTTTGCCGTTTTGACAAACTAATCCATCTCTTCGTGTGACAATTGCCTTTCTTGGCGGGCTTCATTATTGTTGCCTCCATGAAAAACCAACACGACTTCCGGATGTGGTTCCATCCTGTCCGACTTCTTTGTATCGGCCTGTTTCTCCAGCTTGTCTTTTCTTCTCCTCAGCCTTCTCTCGCCGCACCACCGACTGCTGCCTCCCCCTCGCTCGATACAATGATCGGACAAATGGTTATGGTTGGCTTTCGAGGGCTTTACATCAGTCCCACTGATCCTATTGCTGCAGACATCAAAAAAGGTCGTGTCGGCGGCGTCATTCTTTTCAACCGCGATGTCAAACGCAAAAGCAACTACCGAAACATCATTCGTCCTCAACAGGTTGAACGACTTATCACCTCGCTCAAATCGTTGGCCCCCACCCCGATCTTCATCGCCGTAGATCAGGAGGGAGGTCGCGTTAATCGACTGAAAAAACGGTATGGGTTCCAGACAACTGTGTCGGCACAATCTCTTGGAGAGCTCGACATGCCCAAGTGGACCCTCCATACCGGTGCCGTTGTCGGGCACACGTTAGCTCGCGTTGGCTTCAATGTTGATTTTGCGCCGGTCGTCGATGTCAATGTCAATCCGCAAAGCCCAGCCATCGGAGCCATTGGACGAAGTTTCTCATCCGACCCGGAAAAAACCGCGATCCATGCAGCAGCGTTTATCCAGGGACTTCACGAGAGCGGTGTTCTTTCATGCATCAAGCATTTTCCCGGACATGGAAGCGCTCAAAATGATACGCACAAAGGGATCACCGATGTCAGCAATACATGGACTCGTGACGAACTCATCCCCTACCAGTATCTTGCCGATCATAATCTCATCGATATGGTCATGTCGGCCCATGTCGTGAATTCACATCTCGATCCCGTCTATCCGGCGTCTTTGTCCAAAGCGATCATCACGTCCCTATTGCGCGAAACAATTGGTTTCCAAGGGGTCGTTGTCAGTGATGATCTCCAAATGGGTGCAATAACCAAACAATACAGCCTGACGGAAACCATCAATCTCGCCATAGATGCCGGTGTTGATATCCTGCTGTTTGGTAACAACCTTGAATATAATCCGGACCTGCCATCAATTGTAGCAGATGTACTGAAAAAGCGAGTTCAAGACGGAACGTTGAGCCGGGAGCGTATCCAGGCGTCCTATGATCGCATCCAAGCTCTCAAAGCCAAGCTGATTCAACTTGAGCAAACGGCATGTTATCCAGATAAATAATATCCAGTGCTTCAAGAGCCTCTATCGGACAGGAAACCATCGAAAAAAATGTTCCTGAGCACACACCAAAAACCCGCGACCAAAGGCCGCGGGTTTTTTCAGGGAGTGAGAGGGGTATGGTTGGCGAAACAACACTTCGAAAATAAGTCAGTATTGCATGACGTCAAGATGCCAAGTCGATTTTATGTGTCCGTTCCGTCGTTCTCCCCTATTGAATGGATTCACGACGACGACGAACCACTTCCATACATATAAGAATCAACACAAAGACTCCCAACCCCGCCCCAAATGACCACCAATTCGAGCTCCGTACAGCCTCTCCAAAGAAGAGATACGGCAAGGCCTGCACTACATGGACTGGCCACGCGACCAGAAAAAAATACCGGACGGGAAGCGGACTCAGTGCCATGAGATAATTCTTAATCATATAGGGGATACCTGGAGCCGCTGACAAAAAAAAGGCCCAGAATCCTGGTCTTTTAGCGACAAGTGATGGCAAGAAAACGATATCACGACGCCAAATAATAAAAAAAAGACGACGCAATGCCTTATGCGTCAATATTAAAGCCATAGCCAGATGCAATGGTACGACAATAATGAGGAGGAGGCAGCCCATATACGTGCCGAAACGCATGGCTGCAGCCACAAACACAATGCTTATCGGCATACCAACCAGAGGAAGAAAAAGCGCACAGACCAAGAATATCCAGGCTGGAGTTGATTCTAACGCGGACATGAACCAGGCAATATTCAAAGAATTCACTTGAACGCCGATAGCGACGAGGCAGGCAAGGCCAACCATACCGGCAATCCCTATTACGACCAATCGTACGTGTTTCATCCTTCCTTTTTACGCCTTTTTAATGGTAAATCCATGAGAAGATCGTGCTATTAAAGGGTTTTTTCGTAACATGCACTGATACAATGAAAGACTTCATCATATTCCGATTTTACTGTATACTCCTCGTGCATCAGTCTGTGCCATTCCTGCATAACGCCATCATATGCTTCAACATCTCCGTCAGGTTGAAATCAGCCCATGACAACAGGGGAGATATTTTTCCATGAAATTGCTTCTTGCCCCCCTCGGTCTCGCTACGCGAACTCTTGGTCCAGGTTTGCGCACCATCGCTCTTGCACAAAACGCTATGTCTCGAGGACATTCCATCGCTATCTGTGCACCAGCCGACAATAATATGCCCCCTCTTGCCGGAGTGACCCATTATGGTGCTCCCATGCCTTCACCATTGGGGTTGCCGTTAACGCTTGGTCGACGACTTATTCCTGTCATGGGACAACTCGGTATCCTTCACAAAATGGAAGTGCGCAGCTTTGAAGAAGTGCTGCATTTGACCGGCGCACTGCGTACCAATTTTTTTGAACGCGATATCGAACATATCCGAAGCGCTATTCGCGACTTCAAACCCGATATCGTTTACTCCGAGTTCAGACTGCCCGCTCTGGTTGCAGCTCACTTGGAAGGGATTCCGGCGGTTGCTTCACATAGTTATCCAACCCAGGCATCGTACGCAAAAAATCCCGAATTCAGTCGAAGGGTTCGTGAACGCTTGGTGAAATGGAAACTCCCGGAAATTGATTCTATTCTCAATGTCTTCGAATGGGCTGAACACCGATTCATCGCCAGCTCAAAAGAACTCGAACCCATTTCCGGCGATTGCATTCATCATGTCGGTCCGCTTGTCTACTTCCATAAGTTCGTCGAGCACCATACCGACAGGAGCAATGTTGTTGGCTACATGGGCAACAGCCAGATCACTCCAAAACTCCTCGTCAAAAACGTCGGCACAGCGCTTAAAGACAGCCATCTCCCGGTCTTTCTTTCAGCCAAAGGCATGACAAGCGCGTCTCACGACCACATTCACGTTGCCGATCACTTCGATTTCACCAAACTGTTGCCCAATGGTCTCGCCTATATCAATCATGGCGGTCAAAACAGCATAATGATGGGACTTATTCATGCTGTTCCACAAATCATCTGCCCAGGGGAAATCTTTGAACGACGCTATAACGCCGAATCCATCGTCAAAGTCGGTGCCGGCGTGCGCATTTCCCCGGAAGCCTTCCGGCCGGATATCCTCCTCCGCCTCATTACGCGCTTCCAAAACGACCCGTCCTACGCAGCCAATGCCGAAACCGTCGGCCGCTGGCTATCCAATCTTGGTGGGGCCGGTCGAGTCATTGATATTCTTGAAGAACACTATGATTAAAAAAAAAAAGAGTCTCGATTATTCACGAAATTTTTACATAAAATTTCATGAACACATTCACAAAAATCACATTATTTTTCCTTCGCACGTCCACTGTTGTACTCCTCACGTGTAAAATGAGGATATAACCTACAATAAAAGCTCAACAAGTCCCCATATCTGGTAGCCGAGCGTGAAAATCCAGACAAAAATGGCAATACCGGCAGCTGCAGCGGCCGTGTCTTTAATGACTTTTATCCGCTCACTATACCCCGGTTCAATAAAATCACAGAGTTCCTCAATAACCGTATTGAAGACTTCAGCCATAAGCATCATGCCGGTGGCAACCATAATGAGCAGAAAATCGACCCAGGATCGAAGACGATAGGCGAAAATGAGAACGGCAATAGAGACGACGAGTTTATAAGCAACGCTAAAATCGGTAATGACGGCATATTGAAAACCGTTGAACATGACACGAATTTTGCGAAAGGGATGGTACGGTGTGTCCTCACGTTTTGGGCGTTTTTTCATGGATTCTTCTTATGCTAGAGGTGAGAGCATTCTACTCGGGATTCCAGACGCCACCGCGACGGACAAATGAATTTATTGCAATCGAATTGAAAATATCATTGTTAAAAGCTCGCACATCCACGGTAACACGATTTTTTTCTACATGAACAAGATTGAAGGCGTTTTGTTCCTTACGCAAACGATTTGATACGGCTGTCCCGGCGTGAATGACAAGAATCTTCCCTGTTTCAGAATCTGGCCCAGCAAGACAATGGAAACTTTTGTGAAAATGTCCGGCCAGCAAAATATCGGGTTTTTCATTTCGCAGCAGATGTGCCATACGGCCAGCCATATCAAAGGCGAGTGGGATACGTCGTTTTTGTGGCGGCATAAATGAATGGTGGGCGACGACGATTTTCATGGTATCGGGTCCAGCATCATAAAACAATCCTTGGCTCGTGCGCTTGACACTCGGCGGCAAGCTGCCCGTTCTCCAAAAAATAGGACGAGCCGTACTAATGCCCACAACCATCATTTTGTCATCTGTATAGTAAGGATCCGGGAAGCCGGAAAAATGATGTTTGTAACGACCAAGTGGTTTGGCAAAACGACCAACCGGATTGAGGAGGGGGACATCATGATTCCCTGGAACAACAACCATAGGCCATGCCAAACTTATAAGAAACGCCTTGGCGTCCTCAAACTGCTTACGGCTGGCACGCTGTGTGAGATCCCCGGACACGGCAATAAGATCAGGGTTGCATGTTTCGAGGTCGTCCAAAAGCGAAGCGAGGACCCGATCGTTGACGCGTCCAAAGTGAAGATCTGACAAGTGGGCGATAGTTCGCATAGATGAAATGTGATACGACGCCTCGCACTGTTCGTAAAGTCACGAGAGCAAAAATGCGCAAAAATCATCAAGTAGGACCACTGCCCTTTCTGTAGGATCGGAGATGGAGACGAGGGATGAAAAAAACGACCGAGCAGAATTACCAAAAACGAATCCGCCGTGTGATGAATCGAATCGCGGACAATCTTGATGAGGATCTGTCCTTGGCTTCATTGGCCGAAACAGCGCACCTCTCTCCGTACCATTTCCACAGAGTTTTTCGCGGTATGGTCGGAGAATCCGTTGCTGCACATATCCGACGGTTACGCCTGGAGCGTGCGGCGCAACAGCTCATGTACACAGAAAAACCGGTAACAGAAATCGCCTTCTGTGCCCGCTACGAAGCTGTGGAATCATTCTCACGGGCTTTCTCCGATGTTTTTGGCCTGTCTCCAAAAAGTTATCGAGAGGCTGGCCGATCTGAACACGGCATGCCAGACACCTGGAATACAGCCAGACAGACCGGTCCCAATGGATTTGTCCTTAACCACTTGGGAGAGTCAACCATGAATGTCGACATTAAAACACTTGAAGATCGCCTTGTTGCCTGCGTCCGTCATGTCGGACCGTACAACGAATGTGAACATGCCTGGAGAACATTATGCGACTGGGCCGGTCCCAAAGGATTATTGAACCCAACAACCCAATTCATCGGCGTTGGCTACGACGACCCAGAAGTGACCGCTCCGGAAAAAATCCGCTACGACGCTTGTATCACTGTCCCAAAAGGCGTTGAGCCTGAAGGAAAAGTTGGCGTTATGACTCTTGCTGGTGGTGAATTTGCTGTGACACTCCATAAAGGCCCATACTCTAAACTGGCCGCAACCTATGCTGAACTCTGCGGTCAATGGATTCCGAGCTCTGGACGAGAAATGGCGTCGAAACCAGCTTACGAAGTATATCTGAATACTCCTGACACAACTGCACCTGAAGAATTGCTCACCGAAATCTATCTGCCCTTGGCATAATTTCCTTCCTATTCACGACACGGTTGGAGAACACGCGTTCTCCGGCCGTGGTCAATCCACGCATAATAACGAATTGATAGAAAAAGATCTTTCAGATCAGGCTTCAATGAAGAAACTTGCCCATTGAGTCCACCCCATAAAAGTTGGCAGTTATCGCAGCTCCTCGGGTATTACGCCAT
Organism: Desulfovibrio inopinatus DSM 10711; assembly: GCF_000429305.1. Classification (NCBI taxonomy): domain Bacteria; kingdom Pseudomonadati; phylum Thermodesulfobacteriota; class Desulfovibrionia; order Desulfovibrionales; family Desulfovibrionaceae; genus Desulfovibrio; species Desulfovibrio inopinatus. Next base: position 40,889 of record NZ_AUBP01000002.1, on the reverse strand, counting down.
AAACTTACAAATCTACAAAAGACCCTTTTGCAGCTGAAAACTCTCTGATTACCCAAGAATCGTTCGTGGACTTGTATCGTAAAAAACCATGTATTCCGACATGATTCATTAAACGTGCTTTCGGGACAACTTTCACCTGAAGATAGTCCGGATACGAATCCCCCCAGTTCTGCGCGAAATAAACAGCCAGAGATCGAGATAGCAAGCCCGGCCCCGTGGAAAGCCATATTGTCTCGTGATCACCCCGCTCCATCGCTTCAACAGCTCGATGAAGGGCGTATTCGATAACCGGGTGTTCAGGGACCGCTACAATGAAATTGTTGCCCACACTCATCATAGGTTCTTGCCACAACATGAGCTTTGTATCGGACGGGATAAAATCGTCGAGAGGTTTCAAGCACATATCATCAATATCTGCATAAATTCCACCATATTTATAGAGCAAAGCCAATCTCAAAAAATCTGCTTTTTGCGCTCCCGGCTTCAGGCCCAAATATACTTTGAAATAGTTGGCCGGATAATGTTCTTTAAGAAATATTCGTGCCGCACGCTCATCAAAAAGCTGATAATCATAATCTGGATTGTGAATTTTCCAGCTTTTAGCAAATCGTAAGACATCCTCAGGTGGATGAGGTTTGTCCCAGTATTGGAAAATCTTTCTGGGAATCCTATGGGAGCCTCCGTATACTTGTATATCGAAATAGCCTAACACCCTTAACTGCGTAATGAGGGATACTGCGGCACACGTCGCATCTGGTTCATCCAGAATAACCTTCACTATTGCTTTTAAACGCCGATCTCCCTGAAGTTTCAACGCAGCTTGAACCCTTTGAAGAGAATTCCATTGCAACCGATATTCATCGACCAACATACCAAATATATTGTGTTTATTCAAACGAAGTTGACCTTTCAGCTTTTGAATGCCGATATCAATTCGATCTAACTCCCGGCCATGGTATACAGCGCTTTCCATATCCATGGTGGCTAAGGCAATCCTACGGAGTCCCCCATGAGCGGCATGACAATTGGAATTCGATGCCAGAATTGCTTCGTATTGTAGTTTTGCACGAGGAAAACGCCATTGCTCATGATCGATCTGTGCTAACAGCAATATTGCATCCTGCCTCTTTTGGGGCGTATCTTGGGATAAAAATGCAATTCTATGAGCTGCTTTCTTATATTGCCCTAATTCAATGAGCCATAGAATATACTGCTTTTGCAGCCCATAATGGTCAGGAAAGAGAGCAGTCCCTTCAGTAGTGAGAGCTAATGCCGATTCAAATTGACGATTGCGCCATAAGAAAGATACTTTTCGCAAGTACAGTTCAGGTCTATTCCCTAGTAGCGCCGTAGCACGGTCTAAGACTTCCATACTTTTTTCAATCTTCCCCGAGATAAAGTGAACATGAGCCAATTGCAAATAGGGCTCTATTTGATGGGGGTGAGCATCGATAGCTCGTTGAAAATAGGACATCGCTTTTTCTGGAAGTCGCAAATTTATCGCCAATCCCCCCAACTTAATTAATGTACGGAGATGACTTGGATCTTGAGATAAAATTCTTTTAAATTCGTCTATAGCGGCGTGAACATCTCCTAGCGTAATTTTTTCCACAGCAACATGAAACATCGCCTGCAAGTTAAACGGCTCAATTTGCGATGCAGTTTCAAAACATTGCAACGCTTCTTCATGAGAACACCTTTCCCGATGAATACAGCCCATTTTCAAATACATTGAAGCTATTGCAGAAAAGTCATCTTCTTTTTCTTTCAACGTTTCAATAGCTTCCGAGTATCGCCCCAATGCGTGCAATTCAGTGGCAATATCAAGCCATACCTGAGGACGTGATGCAATCAACTCACTTATTTTTTCAAATTGTGACAACGCTTTTGCCCGATCACCGCGCCCCCTCGTATTCATTGCCAAACCACGCAATGCGCCAATATGATTGGGATTATTCTTCAGAATGTCCCGATAGATGTTATCCGACTCGTCCAGCCGACCAAGCTCACGGTATTCTTCGGCGATACCGAGTCGTCCCTCAAGACGATCAGGATAGAGTTTGGTAATGCTCTTAAAAAGAGACAACGCTTTTGCACGATCACCTTGCCCCCTGGCATTCATTGCCAAGCCACGCAGTACGCCAATATGATTGGGATTATTCTTCAGAATGTCCCGATAGATGCTGTCCGATTTGTCCAGCCGGCCAAGCGCACGGTATTCTTCGGCAATGCCCAACTGCCCCTCGAGTCGGTCAGGATGAAGTTTGGCAATAGTCTCAAAAAGAGACAACGCTTTTGCCCGATCGCCGCGCCTTCTGGCATTCATTGTTAAACCGCGCAATGCACCAATATAATTTGGATTATCATTCAGAATATCCCAATAGATGCTGTCCGATTCATCCAGCCGACCAAGCTCACGATATTCTTCGGCGATACCGAGTCGTCCCTCAAGACGATCGGGATAGAGTTTGCTAATGCTCTCAAAAAGAGACAAGGCTTTTGCCCGATCGCCGCGCCTTCTGGCATTCATTGCCAAACCACGCAATGCACCAATATGATTTGAAGTATTGTTCAGGATATCCTGATAGATACTCTCCGACTCGTCCAGTCGACCAAGCTCACGATATTCTTCGGCAATGCCCAACCATCCTTCGGGACGGTCGGGATGGCATTTGGCAATGGTCTCAAAAAGAGACAAGGCTTTTGCCCGGTCGCCACGCCCTCTGGCATTCATTGCTAAACCGTGCAATGCACCGATATGATCAGGGTTCTCTATCAAGACATCCTGATAGATGCTCTCCGACTCGTCTAGGCGACCAAGTGCACGGCATTCTTCGGCGATACCCAATCGGCCATCGAGACGGTCAGGGTGGAATTTGGCAATGGTCTCAAAAAGAGACAAGGCTTTTGCCCGGTCGCCGCGCTCTCTGGCGTTCATTGCTTTTATCCGAAGAGACTCAAATTGTGTTAACTGCGATGAACTCAAACTCCCTCCACAACGTTTCGAACCGAGCCACGTTGGCGGCTCTATCTCTAAATGATCGATTGAATATTTGTTATATCCCCAATAATTCTGGATTAAGTGCGTATCAGCCCCTGATCAGCCAGAGCGGAACCCAGTGGCCTCACGACAGACCACAAGTTATGCTGTCTGAGGACTCAAGGTAAAAATCCACCAAGGAACATGTCTATCGCGCACAAAAACACACTATATTTTCACTTTTAAGTCCTTTTCCTGAAAACAAAAGAAAGCTCTTGAACACAAAGTTTAAGCGCTTTACCCAACGAGGCCCGAATGGGCCCCATGCAGCGGCACTTTGTGCACGCGTTATCTCATTACTCTTTTTTCCACTTGCGGGAGCAGTTGAAGAATACGCTGAGATCAAGAAGTGAGCAATTTTTCCTGAATCGCTTATTTTGAGACACTCATGCCTAAGGCGAAAACGAACACACCCAAAGAAAGAAATTTGGACAATTTCTCAAAACGCGGTACAACACCGTAACACCTATACCCGGCTGGGAAGGTGAAGATGTTCTTTTTCTTTAGCCGACCAACAGCGCTGCAGAAGGTTCTCCATGCATAATCTCGCAAACAGAATTGATACGTCCAGACCAACGTTGGAATACGGAGAAGTCGTTTCACACGGTGATGATGGATTTGTTGTCACCGTCTCTTTTGGTGCCATATCGGCACAACAAGCCGCAGGATGCCTCTTGCGTCCCGCACCGGGCGATATGGTTCTGGTCAGCCTTGATGCTTCGGGTCTATCCTTTATTTTGTCGGTTCTCCGTCGCCATGAATCCAATCAAAATCAAGAACATCTTGCCTTTGAGAACGATCTCACTATCTGTGCCCGCAACATTGTTCTTTCAGCCGACAAATCAAGCTGTCTGGTATCGGGTGAAGAAAATACGCTTGTGTCGCGTAAACTTTCCATGGTTGCCGAGGAAGCCGAAGCGCATCTGGAAAGGACATCGTTCTTTGGCCGATTTTTTTCGGCGCAAACCAACACCATCACCGTTGTGGCCAAAGCAATGGAACATGTCGTTTCGGCATTCACGCAGCGGCTCAAAAATGCCGTCAAACTCGTTGAAGAACATGATGAAGTCCAGGCGAACACGGCCCGACACCTCACCAAAGAGACGTTGACTATGCATTCGAGAAATGCGGTCCATGTGGCCGAAGAAATGGTCAAAATCGATGGAGATCAAGTGCACCTCGGTTAACTGTTTCAGCCTGGAGCCGACCCGGCCGGCTCAAAAAGGATGTTTGTAGGATGCGCATTCTTAAAGAGCAGAATACATCCCTGCTAGTCACCAATCTTGGTCTTTCCGGCAAACACTATATTGTCTTTTCCGTTCTCGTCTTCAGTGATGTATTTGAACCGGATCGCTTGTTGTTGGAACGCGATTTGTGGAAAACAGCAAAAAACGCCCTTCCACCCAAAACCCCGCTCGACGCCGGTATGCCCAAAACGGTCGGTGAAGTTCTGGTTTCAGGCTCTTGCCATGCTCTCCAGGGAGAAATGGTCAAAGCCATGCGCTGTTCTTTTCATGTGGGGACTGTCGGCAAGGAAATCGTTGTATTTGGAGACCGGTACTGGATTCCGAGCTGGATGCCGTCTACAAATTCATCCAGAGTCACCGATCCCGTCCCGTTTACGTCCATGCCGCTTGTGCCAACCAGATCCTTCGGTGGTGACGGTTTCGACAAAAATCCCGAAGGGAAAGGCGTTGAGACAACACTGCATGAAGGCATGCAGCTCTTGCCGTTACCCAATATCGAATACCCCAATCGTCTTGTTACTTCTCCTCAAGACCAGCCCGATCCCGCAGGTTTTTGGGGATGGTCCATGATGCATCCGGATCGGCAATCCCTTACAGGGACATATGATGAAAAATGGGTACAAACCCATTGGCCAGACTTCCCAGGCGATTTCAATCCGCTCTTTTTCAACGTCGCCCCTCCGGACCAGCGCTTACCTCAAAAGCAAAATTGGTTTTCTGCTGGAGAACATGTTGAATTTTCAAGGCTTCGACCCGATAGGCGTCAGGTAAGCACACGCCTCCCAAAGATACGGGTCAGGTTGTTCGTCGCGTTACGCAAAGATGACGATCTGCCGACGTCGGCCGCCCCAAGCCATCCTGCCGCCTTTATCGAACCCCAGACTCGTATTGATACAGTACATATTTTTCCCGAAGCCGGAATTCTCACCATTCATCGCGCTGTTCTCGAAACGAAACGTCTTGACCAGGATGAATTGGCCGATGTCCTGATAGCTGTTGAGCCCCTCGATACGGAAAAGCGTTCCATTGACGACTATTTTGCTGAAAGAACCAAACGTCTTGATCGAACTGTTCCCACGGCCGACCCATCCATTTTAGCCAATACGGCCGCTCAAAAAGCCCGAGCCATGGAAGAAGTCAACGCTGTTCCCGATCGCATATCAGCCGCCATGGATCGTGCTATGGGACGTGCTCCCAAACCAGTCACTTCGCCGCAATCGATTGTTTCTTCAGGCAGGCAGCGAATAGCCAATGCCCAAAAGAAACTCTCAACCGCCTCGGTACTCATCGCATCTTTGGGCGAACGCTTTGGACCGAGTGCCACCATGGGGATGCCACATATTGAACACGTTAAAGAACTCCTCACAGCGGCCGACTCGGCAATGGAGAAGGCCGGCAAAAAGACTCTTGCAGCCGTTGAAAAATCGAAAGCACTCCGAAACGAAAGCACACAACGCGCGACGTCCGGACTGGATGACGCTATAAAACAACGTCCTTCTCTCGCCACAAGCGCACCCAGCTCCCCTGCACTCTTTCAGGAGCCGCCTTTGCGTCGAATCATGGAATTTCTGACAATCTGTCAGAAACGTCTTCTTGATGACAAACTGACTATGGACGCACTGCTTGCAAAGGGCTTTTTACGCCACACACTTGCTGATTCTTTTGTCGGCATAAACGACACGGCTTTTACGATGATCCCGCAAGAATGGGGACTTGCCGAAGGTCCGTCTGTTGAAATTCCTGCCGGCTTTGTCTGGCCCTCCTTTGATGGACCACGCCCCCTTCGTATTGTCGTTCTTCCTCAGGGCCCGGAATCCCTCAACAATGCTGTTGCATGGTCCGGATTTGATGCTCCTGTTTTTGTTGATCGTTTTTCTCCTGACAAACCCATTGCCGTCACCCAGCACCCTCTGGATGCTCTGATGGCCCGTCAGGTTGCCGGACGTATTTTTACGATAGCCACCCCATTAACTGAAAAGGATGTCTTCGCACCCGACCTTGCCAAAACCATGAGTGAACATCCTGTCATCGTGGTCCATCCTGCAAACCCGACGCCCGATGACAACAAGTTTCTTCAAACCATCCAGAATGTCGCTCCTGCAGCTCAGGCAAGTCGACTCCCGTATGGAACACGGTTGTATGAATCCAAGCAGGCCGGAACGGATCTCTTGTCGTGGTTTGTTGCTGCATTGCCTCCTCAAGAACAAGAGAAGCAAGCAGAAGCTGTCTCCGCAGCCACATCCCCTCCCAAAGCATCCGTGTTAGCAAAGAATATCAAAGCAGATATCAATGCACTGACAGGGAAGATGACGGGAAAAGCCGATGCCCTGAAGGCGGAAGCACGGTCGCTTGCTCGCGAGGCCGCAACCAAAACCGATAAACCTATTCCCGATCTCTTTTCCTCTTCCCCGAGAGGCCCCGAGGCGGCACTCTCTCGGTTGGAAAATGGAATTCCTTGGAAACTTGCAGACGAAGGACTTCCCGCCAATGCGAAAGAGGAAGCCCGATCTCTGCATAGCGCCGCCGTGGCAAGATTGCGTGAAAAATTGGATGCAGTCACGGCATCTGGCGCTACCCGGCTTCGTCAGGGATTGGCAAAAGCAGAAGCGGCCAAAGCGGCAGCAGCCGATCCCATCCCGACATGGGCCAAAGAAATGATGTCCAAGGCCGGTGTGGATGCTGGAGGGAGTGTTCCCGGTCTTTCGCCCAAAATGACGGCTCAGGATGTTGCCCTCGCCCTGTCGAACGGCGAAAGTTTGGCCGGAAAGAACCTCTCCGGACTCGACTTTTCAGGAATGAATTTGACTGGAGCGGATCTGACCCGAGCCAACATCCAACAATGTCGTTTTACAAAGGCGATACTCGACAAAGCTCTTTTGTGTGGTGCATTGGCCAATGCAGCCGATTTCAGCGAAGCCTCACTCGTTCGAGCCGATTTTACCAAGGCGATATGTTCCAAGTGTCTTTTCACAAAAGCCAATTTGAAACAGGCCGATTTAACAGGAACCAACTGTTCCGAGGCCATGTTCACGCTTGCCGATCTGAGTGAGTCCCGTTTACGAACAACGCTGTTCAATCAAGCCAACTTGAGCCAAGCTCGTCTTCATAACGCTATTCTCTCGCAGACTGTCTTGAGTAACGCCGTCCTGAAACACGCAGAACTGACCGAAGCTATGCTTGTTCGCTGTACTTTTCTTGATGCCGTGTTGGACGAAGCCGATTTCACCGGAGCTGATTTTCAAAAAACAATATTTTTCCGTTCCAGCGCGTTCCAAACCTGCTTTGATTCCATCACAGGGGAAGGACTTCGTGTTATGAAGATGTCCGACTTCTCCAACACCGTCTTCACCAATGCCCATCTCATGAAGGCAAGTTTCATAGAAAGTACCTTTCCTCAGGCCGATTTTACCCAAGCACGTCTTGAACGATGTCTCTTTGATCGCAGTCAGTTGCCGTCAAGCCGGTTTTATGCGGCCAACGCCGCCAATTCCCGATTTCTCAAATGCAACCTGGAGCGTGCCGATATGCGCGGCATGAATCTCATTTATGGAAAACTCCGTGGTTCCCACTTGGCGAGTGCCGATATGCGTGGCGCCAATCTGTTCGGGGTCGATTTCTTCAAGGTCGGACTCGGGCAAACCCAGTTCGATCAGGCCAATCTCGGCATGACGTTGCTCGAAAACCGAACAGGATTCATCCGATGACACGCGAAGAAGCCTTGGCCCGGCTCACTGGCCAATCCCATTTTGATGGAGATGACTTTTCCGAACTCGATCTTTCCGGCATTGACCTCTCTGGATCAGGTTGGAAAAAAAAGCGTTTTATCAATGTCGGTTTTGAAAAAACGGTTCTGACCGGCTCGGTGCTAAAAGGAGCACTCTTTACCAATTGTCGTTTTCACAACGCCGATCTTACAGCTGCTGACCTGGAGCAATCGCTTTTTATCGATTCCGATCTCCATGGCGTCAGCCTGAAAAATATTACCGGCCGCATGGCTATTTTCAAAAATAGCCGCCTCGACACAGCCGATCTGACCGGAGCCAACGTTCTTCAAGCTGTTTTCGAACATACCAGTCTCAAGAATGCGTTGCTCGTTGCCGCTGATCTCAACCGAGCCATTTTTCTCAAATGCGATCTCTCCACCGCTGATCTTTCCGGCGCTACATTGGAAAAAACACAAATACGAAGCTCCATTACGACGTCCATTATCCTTAGTGGCGCCATGTTCCTCAAAACCGGACTGTGCGATCTCGATTTTTCGAACTACGATTTCTCCGGTGTACATTTTGCTATGGTTCAAGCCAGACAAAGCCGATTTCAAAATGCCGATTTCAGCGGAGCAGATATCACCATGGCCAATTTTTCCAAAACCGATCTCACTGGAGCCATATTCGACAAGGTGAAAGCACAAGGTGCCATGTTTATCGGAGCAAGTTGCAAAGCAACGCATTTTCGCTACGCCGATTGCCAAGGAGCAAATTTTTCGCGCGCCGACCTTGAAGTTGCCGATCTCGATAATGCCAACTTTTCTCGAAGTGCTTGCGTCGAAACAAAATTCACGATGACACATGCACGCAATACCAACTTTACCAACGCAAAACTGAGCAAAGCACAATTTATCGAGGCCGACTTGAGTAACGCCGACCTGACCGGTGCCGACATTTTCGATATTCAGGATAGCAAAACCATTTGGCCCGACTCCAAACAATTCACGAAAAAGACAAACCCGCAACGCCTCGCCGCTGAGCATTGGGTTTCGCCGTATGTTTAAAAAAACGCCTCCCGTTTTTCGTCTCCACAGACGCCGGAGGTAAATCAACCTCAAAGGAACTTCTATGTTCGTACTCACCATGGGACCGGGAATGTGCATGGCATTCCCAGACGTATGTAAAACACCAATAGTTGTTCCTGTGCCGATTCCGTATCCGAATATTTCCGAATCGAGCTTGGTGGATGAAGCTGCCGAAACTATATTGGTCGATGGGCTGCCAGCACTCAATCAACTGTCCGAGATTGAATTGAGTCAAGGGGATGATGCAGGCGTAGAATTAGGAGTCGTCTCCGAAGACGTCATGGGAATGACGAATTTCATTGTTGGCAGTGTCGGCGTCATCATGGATGGCACGCCAGCGCAACGTTTGACGAGCGTTACTGGTCAAAATGCCATGGAAGTACTCGATAATATTGTTGGGGCATGTATTGTTCCAAGCCAATTTCAAGTTTTGGCCCTGATTTAGAACGGGAGGACATATGCCGACGCTCTTCGATATGAAAACACGGTTCGTTTCCTCGGCCGTTCCGGAAGATACCTTTCATGTCGTTTCGTTTTCCGGATCGGAAGGATTATGCCGACTCTTTGAATTTAATATCCTGTTATCGTCCGATAATGCCGATATTGATCTGGATGCCGTGATGGATGAATCGTCCACATTCACCATCGAACGGGGGCTGGAGCGGGATGATATTACATTCGAAGGAGTGTTGGCTCGTTTTGATCAGGAACACAAAGTCGGTACACGCGTTTTTTATCGAGCAGTTCTTGTCCCCAAGGCGTGGTGGCTGTCGTTAACACAATACAACCAAATTTTTTTAAACAAAACAGTTCCCGATATTCTGAAGGACGTGTTGGTGCAAAGTGGTCTGGAAGCGAATGATTTCGATTTTCGTTTGCAAAACTCCTATTCGGAACGCGAATACGTCTGTCAATATGACGAAACGCATTTCAATTTCTTTATGCGCTGGCTTGAATATGAAGGCATGTACTTCTTTTTCGAGTCTGGTCAGGGAGGAATGCGACTTGTCGTGACCGATACGCTCATCGCCCATCAGCCAAGCCCGTACGGAGACCGTGTTCATTACACCCAGCCATCAGGTTTAGGAGAAAGTCAGGCCCAAGATTTAATTTGGTCATTGGTGTGTCGCAAACAGCGAACGCCGTCGAGTGTTTTGGTGAAAGACTATATGTCACAAACTCCTGATCTCGATATCCGATCTCAGAAACCACTTGAACGCGGAGTCGGAGAAACATACTTCTTTGGCGATAACGTGAGAAACGAAAGTGAAGCTCAAAAGCAGAGCCGAATTCGATCGGAAGAAATTCATTCCGGTCAAACCACATTTTTCGGAGAAGGCTATGCAGCCAGCCTACGGCCAGGTTTTCTGTTCACTGTCCATGAGCACTACCGCAAGTCCTTCAACAGCCAATATCTGATCGTCTCCATTGATCATGAAGGCATGCAGCCCGAATATCTGGAAACCGGGACACCGAATGACGTATCCCAGATGAAACCGCGCTATTCAAACTCTTTTACAGCCGTTCCCCAAAATATCCAGTATCGACCTCAACGTAGAACTCGCAAACCTCGTGTCAGTGGAAGTATTACAGCAACTATCGATGCAGCGGGCTCCGGTGAATACGCTGAAGTGGACAACGAAGGCCGATACAAGGTGATCATGCCCTTTGATTTGTCCGGTCGTGGTGAAGGCCAGGCATCTTGTCCGGTACGCATGGCACAACCGTATGCTGGCAACGGGTTTGGCATGCATTTTCCGTTGCATAAAGGCTGTGAGGTTCTCATCAATTTTCTCGGTGGTGATCCGGATCGCCCCTATATTTCCGGAGCCGTCCCCAACCCGGCCCACCCCAGCCCGGTCACGAGTTCCAACAAAACACAGTCTCGTATTACGACATCTGGTCAAAATAAGATACATATCGAAGACCAGGAAGGCACACAGCGCATTCTCATGAGTTCACCGACCGCAAGTTCCTGGTATCGAATGGGTGCACCGAACGACCCCCCATCGGGTGACGATGACGATAAAGATACCTGGGGAGGCGAAAACGGACATACTTTTTACACAACCGGTGGATTTTCCTTTAAAGGTCAAGCCTATAATGAGCTTATTCTTGGAGAAAAAACCGAAACAGTGCTTGGTGGATACGCTGAAGTCATTGTCGGGAGTAAAAACGAAGTCAACATGATCAATTCAAACGCGTTGACGATGGCCATCACGACCGAAGGGAATCTGACGCGCCGGTTTTCTTATGGCCCCTTGGTGGACAAGGCGGAAGAAGAAAAATTCGAGACCAATGTGGAACGCCTCATTGTCGCAAGCAATCACGTAGCGACTATCGATAACAAAATCACCACAGCAAACCAAAAAATCACCACAGCCGACCAAAAAATCCAAACTTTGGAGACCAAGGTCGATACCGCTGAGCAAAAAATCACCACAGCAAACCAAAAAATCGAAACAATTGACCAGAAAATCACCACAGCCAATGAAAAAATTGAGACTGTGGATCAAAAAGTCTCCACAGCCAATGAAAAAATTGAGACCGTGGACCAGAAAGTCACCACAACCAATCAGCGTGTTGATACAGTTGATCAAAAGATCGTCACTGCCAATCAAAAGATTGAAACTCTTGACACGCGCATTGGTACGGCTGAAACCGAGTTGACCACTGCCACATCACGTATTCAGACCAATTCGGAATATATTGCCAATGCCATGGACATCATACTCGGCTAAGAGCAATACGAACTTCAAGTAAGGACATAACGCTCATGCAAAAAAACGTTTGGATCACCGTGCTTGAAAAGGACGAGGCCCGAGGAAAAAAACTTTTTGAAACGGTGTCACGCTATGCCGTCGTTCCAAACGGTCATTTCTGGGTCGACGACTTGGAGAAAATGGCCTGGGCCGGCGTGGCAGATTCATTGACCGATTCAAATACGGCGTTATGGATTATCGCCGGAAAAGCTGAGTCGTTTGCCAGTCCGACCATAAGTCGCGGACTATCCTTACTTGCCGCTAAAGTGCTTGGACAACGAGGATATGGGTTTCCGATCATACTTGTCCCGACCGAAGGGGAATTAACGGTTGACAGCTTACCGACGCCACTTCGTGGTACCGAAGTGGTCACAGCAGCCTCGTTAGGGGTGAAAGTTGCGGCATTGGCCAATATGCCCATAAAGCCTGTCGCTACAGAGTATAATTTTCAAGTGTATCCGATTCCCGGCGTTGGATTGTGGCTTGAAGTCGGCCCAAGCAAGGGACATTCATGGAACGGAGCCATGCTCGGCGTTGTTGATGCCGAAATACGGGCGCATGGTGTTGGTCCTTCCGGAACTATTCCCCAACGAACGGTGATTGAATATCAGATGCAAGGATTGAAAATTCAAGCTGGTGAAACAGAATTCACCGCTTGGGCACTCAAAAACACCTTAAGTGAAAACGATTCGTATTACGTTTCGCTCCAGGGAACGCCATCAGAACTGTTATTTGGAGAATTTTCTGAATCCGATGAAGCCGAAGTCTATCGAGTACGGTTTGAAGCCAATAAGACCTAAGGACGTTCCGTGAAACGAGAAGAGATTGTCCATGCGATTGCTCCGTGCGGGTTAAATTGTGCCCGATGCCTCAATAACCAGAATTCCCCCATTGCGGCACATGCCAAGGCACTCCGGGAAGAGCTGGGAGCATTTGGCAAACACGCGCATCTGTTTGCAACAATGGACCCGGCTTTTTCCGAATACGAGGCATTTGCTCGCGTACTTGTTCGATTGACGTCGGGAAATTGTGAAAGTTGTCGAACAGGAGCGTGTATTTTGGGAACATGTGGAATCCAGGCGTGTGCTGCGAAACGTGGAATCGATTTTTGTTTTGAATGCTGCGATTTTCCATGTGAGCCTGAAAATACACCTGAACTTGTCAAAAAACGCTGGTTGCACAACAATAACCGCATGAAAACTATCGGTATAGAGCAATATTGTGCAGCGTCGTTCAAAGAGCCTCGATATTAAGACGGACACATTCCATGTCGGTGCAAGCCTTTTTGTAAACGGCATGCACCGGCGTGGTATTCATTATGAACGATGCCTCGAAGAGTGCATTGCGCTCCATCCCACTTCCCGTATATATTCACCTCCATGGCAACGCATTCTTCAAACTTTCATCCATTATCCAAAACAAGCTTTCGTTTAGCGTTCCTTTTTGCTCTGCTCGTCACGCCACTTTGTGTTCTCATGATACGAGAAATGGTGCAGCGACGAGACCAGGATATACGACATGCATACACTCAGCTCACCAATGTCGCGGATATTGTCCAATCAAAAACTGTAGAACTTTTTTCCGATGCGCAGACCGTTTTAATCACGCTAGCGCAATTCGACGCCATTCGTGGGACAAATGATGCGGCATGCGAACACGCTCTTCAACGGATATTTCATCAATTTCCACGGTATACAAATTTTTCCAAAGCCGATCTCGACGGGAATATCGTATGTAGCTCAACGCCGCTCACATCTCCCCTCAATGTATCGTACAGTTCGTTTTTTCAATCCGTTGTCAGAAAAGACATATTCTCTATAAGTCGTTTTAGAATTGGGCCTTTACATAAGAAACCAATCGTCATTTTCAGTCTACCCATACATGATGAAACGGAAAAACAAGTCAGTATCATCAGTACCGCATTAAGCCTGGACTGGCTGAAATCTGTATTCGATAGAATTTCTATTCCAGAATATTATCAAATTATTATGTTCGATGAAAACGGAATTGTACTCGCATCAACTTCGTCATTGAATATTTCTATTGGAGACAACATTTCAGATACGGCCATCTATAGAGAATCGGTAACATCCCAATCATCGCAATTTTCCTTTGTCGATGAATACGAAAAAACCATTCTTGCCGGAAAATCCCTCGTGATAGATGTTCCCGGCAATGTCTCCATTATTGCCATGGCACCAGAAAAGTATGTTGTAGCCCAAGTCGAGCGATCTTTTATCCTGCAAATCAGTATGCTGATCACAACGCTGTTCTTTTCTTTCGGTGTTGCCTGGTTTGCCTCCCACAAGCTCATTCTCGACAAGATCACGGTGCTATCTCATCAAGCCGCTCGTCTGGCTGCTGGTGACATGAAAGCTCGGTCTCCCAATACCGAAAGTAAAGACGAACTCGCCGAGCTGGCCCGTACATTCAATGGAATGGCCGTTCAATTTCAACGGCGTGAAATAGCCCTACGCGAAACCATCAAAGATAAGGAGTTGCTCCTCAAAGAAATTCATCACCGTGTGAAAAACAACCTTCAAGTCGTTTCAGGACTTATTCGGCTTCGTCAAAACGGTGTTGTTGACACGGAAACACAATCGTTTTTTCGCGACCTGGGCCAGCGAGTAGAAAGCATGGCTGCCGTCCATGAAGCCATGTATAAAAACGGCGATTTCGGAGCTATTCGATTTGACGAATATTTGCAGGATCTTGCATCGAATCTTAAGACAGCTTTTTCCGGTCGAACCGGCAAGGTCAAGGTTATAGTTGAAGCTGAGCCAGTACGCTTTGGCTTGGATCAGGCCATTCCCTGTGCACTGCTTGTCAGTGAACTTATGTCCAATGCACTCAAGCATGCGTTTCCCGACGGTCGTAATGGACAAATCTACATTGGACTCACACGATTCGGCGATGATGTCTTCCAACTTTGTGTGTCCGATAACGGCGTCGGATTTCCTGAGCATGTCGACTGGCGATTGGGGCAGTCTCTTGGCTTACGCTTAGCCCTGATGCTGACAGAACATCAAATGCGCGGTTCTTTGTATCAACTTGAAGATAAAGGTACTGTTTTTGTTGCTGAATTCGCTGTCGACCAGTCTTTCCTTGATACACTTGACGCCCCGGAAAACGAGAGTAAAAACGAAAATTATGGCGGATGAACGAATTCTCATCGTTGAAGATGAAGCCGTTACAGCACTTTCCATCGAATCAAGCTTACGACAACTTGGCTATACTGTGGCCGGACTCGCAAAATCGGGCGATGATGCGATTGAGTTTGCAATAAAAAACGCGCCCGACCTTGTGTTGATGGATATCCGCCTCGGTCCTGGGATCTCGGGTATTGAAGCAGCCAAGATCATTCATGCTCGCCTCGGTACACCTGTCGTCTTTTTAACAGCGCATGTCGACGATGCAACCATATATGGCGTGACACAGGCATCACCGTATGGATTTCTCGTTAAACCCTACAATGACGCTGCGCTGAAAGCGGCTATTGAATCTGCGCTTGCCAGTGCCAGACGCCATCATCAAATCCAAGACAAATTCCAGTCTTTGTCCACCTTGCTCAACAGCATGGGGGAAGCCGTTCTGACCACTGATCTCGGCATGCGTATCACCTACGTCAATGCCGCTGCCGAAAATCTTCTCGGCAACGATCGGGATGTACTCCAGAATAAAAACCTTGGAGATGCATTTTCCCTTCACGGACCAGCAGAATACGATTGCCCTACGCCGACCGAGCTCGGAGCAAGAGTCTTTTTTGAACGCCAGCCCGTTCATCTCCCCGAAGGAATTATTTTGGTCGGAAACAGAAAACAAACTCCTGTAGCCCTCCGTGCCTCTCCTCTGCATGGTGATGATAGTCGTCTTGAAGGGTTGGTCATTGTTATTGGCGACGTGACCCAAAAACAACAGGTCCAACACGAACTCGAACTTTTGCGCCATGCAGTGGAGGCAAGCCGAACTGCTGTGGTCATCACTGCACCGGATTCCACCATTGAATTCGTCAATCCGGCATTCACGGCCATGACAGGGTACACCAAGGAGGACTGTTTCGGACAATCTATCTCCATACTCCACTCGGGACATCACGATACGGCGCATTACGACGAGATGTATACAACACTCAAATCAGGAAAAACATGGGTCGGTGAATTTTTGAATCGTAAAAAGAGTGGGGAACTTTATTGGGAGTTCTCCAGTATTTCTCCCATGTATTCACCACGAGGTGATATTACGCATTATGTTGCTGTAAAAGACGATATTACAGAACGTAAACACCTCGAAAAATTGAAAGAAGATGTCGAACGCATTAATCGTCATGATCTGAAATCACCGCTTGTTTCCATTATTGCCATTACGCAGCTTTTAGCTACTGAATCGAATATTAATGAAGAAAATCAATCGTATATCGCAAACATTGAGTCTGTTTGCTACCGTATGCTTCAACACATCAATATGACACTCGATTTGTTTAAAATGGAAACCGGTTCCTATCAATGCATCCCCCACCCCGTTGATCTATTGCATATTTTAGACAAAGTCCTGGATGAAATCGGATTCTTGGCTGAAGACAAACACCTCCAAGTACAGATTAGCGTCTGTGACCATCCTCGACAAAAAAACGATCATTTTATTGCCCGAGCTGAACCTATTTCCGCATTCGCCATGATCTCTAATCTCGTCAAAAATGCTTTCGAAGCCGCACCTCCACAATCTCATGTCTCCATTGCACTCCAGAGAGAGGACGACATGGCCACGTTCCGCATACACAATTTCGGCGTTGTTCCTCTTGATATCCGAGACCGATTTTTCGACAAATATACCACAAGTGGAAAAGAAGGAGGAACCGGTCTGGGAACATACTCCGCTCGACTCATTGCCAGAACATTCGGTGGAGACGTCAAATTTTCCACATCAGACGACGAGGGTACACAGCTTGTTGTGACACTTCCCCTCCAATAAACATCCCTGAGCAATATTGATTTTTCGCACAAAAAAACGGGACGGTGCAACACCGTCCCGTAAGTTTCTACGTCAGTTTCTACACTAATTAATGTACACGACTTCGGCTGAATGGCCCATGGAAGTCATGATCTTTTTCGCGATATCGGTGTTATCGTACGAACCATTGAAGCTCTCAGAACCAACACCCAAGGCCGAAGTCAGAATGGGCACACCGGTGTGAGAGTAAGAAGTCCAGGACAAGCCGGCTTTGCGGTTCAACAAATGCGTCAGCGTCACCGACAGCGGATCATACGAACCATACAAAAGATAGCTTTCTTCGCTGCCTTTTTCGGATTCGCCAGCCATGGAGCGAGCAAAGGCCTTTTCGATATCGGCAACTTCAAAATCTTTCAAAACCATGCGATCGGTTTTGGGGTCACCGGCAAACTTCAGGCCGAAGAATTCCGTTATGACCGGCTTGAGATCGTCAAGTTTACCGTCTTTGGCGTGAGTTTTTTTGTAGGGATCAAGAATATCCTGATCGAATTTGGTAAACGAACCCTTTTGATTTCCCAAAACACCGAAATCCGTGTCGTACTTCGTGCCAGCAAAACCCAAGGCCATCCCACCACATTCATGGTCGCCAGTGACAACAATCAGGGTTTCATCAGGATGCTTTTTGGAGAATTCAACAGCTTTGGCAATAGATTCATCAAACGCAATGTTGTCTTTAATTGCAGCGGCGGCGTCATTAGCGTGACATGCCCAGTCGATCTTGCCACCTTCAACCATCATGAAAAAGCCTTTGTCATTATCAAGCATTTCAATGGCTTTTCCCGTGAGCTCAGGCAAGGTGATGTCTTTATCGGTCATATCCATGGCATAGGGCAGAGCCTCAGAATCCTGAAGCCAGGAGTTTACCACAAAGACTCTACCGGACTCTTTGTTCAGCTTATTAAATTCTTCTTTTGAGTTCACATACTTATAGCCATTTTCTTTAGCTTTAGCCACGGCATCGCCCAAAGGCTTTTTGGATTTTTTCCCCGTGGGGTCAACCATGCCTCCACCACCGAAGAAGTCAAAACCGGAATTGGCCAGAGCCATGTCAATTTCATGGTACATTTTTCGGGTGGGAACGTGGGCATAAAACGCAGCCGGAGTGGCATGGTCGATGCTGACAGACGAAATAATGCCGACTTTCTTTCCGTCATCTTTGGCCATTTCAGCAACGGTTTTGAGAGGCTTCAGGTCGGCGTCCATACCGATATAGTTGATATTGGTCTTTTTACCCGAAGCAATGGCTGTGGCCGAAGCAGCCGAGCCAGTGATAAAACGGTTGTTGGCAGACGTGGTGGTAACACCTTGTGCAGGAAACGTGTCCATAACCATTTTTTTTCCGGTATAGGCTTCGGTCGCTGAACGCTGAGGAATACCCATCCCGTCACCAATGAACAAAAAAACATACTTCGCGTCTTTTGCCTGAGCAACTGTCGCGCACACAAGACATGCCAACAAAGCCATGCTGACGACGCTGAATCGTTTCAAAGTGTACATACTCTCCTCCACTAGGGTCGTATTGTTTTTTGTGTAAAATTTGTACAGGATCATCAATTCCAAAGCATGATGATTGAGCATGATTATGTCGCAAAACAGGGTCATCGTGTTGTCATTTCAACGACATCTGAAAGCTGTTCGCCTTTAAATATACTCTTCTCTTTTTATATCTCCTTTATTTTCCATGTTTTTATTATAAAAAACAATACTATCTATTATTAGTAGAGAATAAAGCAAACTTTCATAACACCATGAAACGATACAAATGTTGATTCTTCCAAACGATTGATATCCAATGTAAAGCATGCAAGAATTGTATATTGGTTTCTGTCAATATACGAGAACTGCACAAACTGGGATTATGCACCATGAAGACGACGCCAGTTCCGGCAGACACACTTCTTGTTCAAGCTTTCGACACGTGCCCATGGCCAATATTTATTTGCGGAAAGGGTTACTCCATTCTGCATGTCAATGATACGGCCCAAAATCTTGCTCGGGTGCTGAATAAAGCTGAAGAGGAACTTCTTCCTGAACATCATGCCATCAATATTGAAAATTGCCTCGCTGGGGAGGCGTGCTCGTCACCTCTGGAAGTTCGAATAGGCGACCATATATTGTCATGGACATATCGTGCACTGCCTGAACCCGGCAGTGTGGCGCTCTTTGGAATTGATATAACCGCCCGAAAGAAAACCGAAGCACGCTTGATCCTTCAGGCTACCCATGACATCCACACCGGTCTTCCCAACCGAACCCTGTTTCTTGATAGACTTGAGTATGCCATCAAACACGCGGCAGAACGGCAGACCTATCGTTTTGCTGTTCTCTATCTCGACATCGACCAGTTCAAACTCATTAATGATACACTTGGACATGGAGTCGGTGATGGAATTTTGAGTGAAGTTTCCGATCGTCTCAAATCATGTGTTGGGCCTGAAGACACGATTGCCCGCATTGGTGGTGACGAGTTCGGGATACTGCTCGATGGCATTCGTGATCTCATTGAACCCATCCATGTAGCGGACAGCATTCACGAAGAGTTGTCTGTTCCCGTTGTGCGTCAAGGCCAAGATATTTTTCTATCTGCATCAATCGGTATTGTCCTCAACTCCAAATTTCACGAAACGCCGGACAATATCCTGCGCGATGCCGACATGGCCATGTATCGGGCCAAAACCGATGGGAAATCGCGCTTTGCCATGTATGATGAATCCATGCAGAAACGCGCGCTGGAATTACTCACCTTGGGTTCCGATTTACGCCGCGCTTTGGAGCGCAACGAATTCTTTCTGCATTACCAGCCAATTATATCGTTACGCACACACAAACTGGCCGGACTCGAAGCATTGATTCGTTGGCAACATCCTACACAAGGGCTCATTTCCCCTGGACGATTCATCCCCATGGCTGAAGAATCCGGACTGATTATCGATATCGGGAATTGGGTACTACAAACCGCCTGTGACCAGGTTGGTGCCTGGAATACCACACTAGCCGAGCCCATCGACATCAGCGTCAACCTCTCTACCAAGCAATTTAATCAGCCCGATCTTGTCGGACACGTCAATTCTGTCCTCAATTCAAGCGGGCTCGCAGCGAAGAGGCTTAAACTAGAAGTGACTGAATCCATCATTATGGAAAACGCGACCAGCTCTGCTCAAACGTTGCTGGAACTCAAGGATATCGGCATAAAGCTCTCTGTTGACGACTTCGGTACCGGATACTCTTCGTTGGCGTATTTGCGCCAATTTCCGCTTGATACGCTCAAAATTGACCGATCGTTTGTTAACAAAATGGCATGGAGTGGAGCTGAATCCGAAATCGTCCGAGCCATTGTTCAGCTCGCACATGGTCTCAACCTCGATGTTGTTGCCGAAGGTGCGGAAACGCGAGAACAAGTCACGCTCCTCAATGCCTTGCAATGCGAATATGTTCAGGGATTCTATTTTGCCAAGCCTGCTCCTGCCGAAGAGATTGCAGAGCTCCTGCAAGAAGATAAAATATGGATATAAAATCATTTTCCATTGTTAAAATAATAAATATTCCCCATTCATAGAGCATAGCGATCTTATGTTATTAAACTGAAAATAGCATAGGAGAGTCTTTTTTTTCTGCTTTCTCTTTCCCTCTTTTGATTGTTTGTCTCACCATCATGAAAAAAATTGGATTTGGGAAAGATAATGCATGTATCCCCTTTTCCATTTGTTTTGAATGTCATATATACATTGTAATCTTTTTCTTCACAGGGAGGAGGTACTATGCTCCTTTCTCATTTTCGTTCCAAATGTCCCAAGTGCCACCGTAAAAAACTTCAATTAACACGCCGAGAATTTCTGGCGGCGGCATCAACAATTGTTGCCGGCAGTGTCCTTGGAGAACCTGAGTCGAGGGCGCAAACAGGTCCACTCCACCTCCCCTCCTGGACACATCCTGATGCCATTTCCGATGTCTTCGTCGCCACGGAATTACCGACACCACAATACAGCCTCGCAGGAGGATCCATCCCTGCGGGAGTTTCACGCGAAGCTGCTTTATCCGACGCTGGAATAGACACATTGATCAACCGTATGGAGAGGGAAGGAACACCGTTTTACCAAACAGCCAGCACCCCATCCGGCCTTATCCCATCCAACGGTGTGATTGTCATAAAGATCAATAACCAATGGGTTGGGCAAGGCAGTTCATCCGGCTTAGGACGCTTGAGCACCAACACCGATCTGCTCAAAGGATTGATCTGGCGTATTCTCAATCATCCCGACGGATTTTCCGGTGAAGTGGTTGTTGCCGAAAATACGCAGTTTGTTATTGATGATGTCTACGCCGTCACACCGGCCAATGCACATGACCAAGACCAGTCCATGGCGGACGTTATCACCGTATTCTCCAATCTTGGCTATCCCGTCTCCAGTATGGACTGGACGACACTCAACGACAATCTTCTCGTCTGCGGCACCCTGAACGCGGAACCAGCCAGTGCTGAATACGTGCACGGTAATACCGAGGATGGATATATTTTGCTCAGTGATGGGGAATTCAGCTATCCAGCGATCTACTCCTATCCGAAATTCCGCACACCAGGCGGACGATATATCAGCATGCGTCATGGACTCTGGAACGGCTCGACGTATACTTCAGACAGCGTCGTTCTCATCAATATGCCCGTCCTCAAAAAGCACTGCATGGCCGGGACAACGGCTGCCTGGAAAAACTTTATCGGGTTTGTCAGTTGCGCCAATGAAACAGATCGATTTTCAGACTGGGACACCATGCACGGCTACTTCTGGGGATATCAAAGCCTCGGCCCGACAAGTTACGGTCTCATCGGTCGTCAGTTTTCCCATATTCGTCAGCCCGATCTCACCATTCTCGACGCGGTGTGGGTAGCAACCATCGATAACTACAGTAGTTATGAAGCCATACAAACGAATATCGTCTGCGCCTCCACCGATCCTTTCGCATTGGACTGGTATGCTTCCGAATACATCGTTCGCCCCATAGTCCCTTGGGACGCAAATGATTCATCAATGGCACGTGCCGGCATTTTTCGACAGGCGAGTCTCTGCAATCAAAAATCGACGAAAAGTAGCTGGAATGGCGCATATCCATGGATAGATCTGGACGCAACGCACGGTAGCGAAACGCCTCTTGATGGGGAAAAAAACCAAATGAATATTTACCTTGCCTCTGCCAGCGCGCAAAATTTTCCCATTGCCATCCCCATACTGATTCTGGAGGATGAAGTATGACGAAATAGAGGGTTATTGACTGTGCACACGGTCGTTTTATTTTGCATGCATGGTCATCAATATAAACCAAGGAAAGGAGGTTGTTTTATGGACGTTTCCAAACTCAGCCCGTGGAATTGGTTCAAAAAGGAAGAGGCTCGCGACGAACAATCGCCTGTCCCGGCCAAGAACGCGGCACAACCAGTCTCATCTGTAGACAGATTGCATTCCGACATTGACCGATTGTTTGAAGACGCTTTTCGTGGACGATTCTTTTCTCCTGGACGGTTTCCGAGCCTGTTCGATACGGAAACCGAACAAGCCATGCTCAGGCCACATCTCGATATCGGAGGAACTGAAAAGGAATACGTTGTCACGGTCGAGCTGCCTGGCGTCAGCGACAAGGATATCACGGTCGAACTGCGCGGCGATGCGCTCATTATCCGTGGAGAAAAAAAGTACGAACATAAGGATGAAGACAAGAGCAAAGGATACTATCGCATGGAACGAAGCTATGGTTCATTCCAGCGTGTTCTTGCCCTGCCTGATGATGTCGATCCCGAATCCATTCAGGCCAGCCACAAAGACGGTATCCTCACGTTGACCATCGCCCGGACCCAACCAGCTCCATCCGACGTGAAGAAGATTGACGTTAATACGGCGTAATTCCGACTTTTTATCACGCTCTTTTCGCATACATCAAGGAATCCCGTTCCATAGAGCGGGATTCCTTTTCTCAAGATAGGCTATCTTGCGTTTTTGTGAGATGACGGCAAGGATTTCATCGTATGCGTTTCATTGCTATGGGTCATATCATGAGTGATTATGCCGAGTTCCATAGCCAATTCCGCCACATCTTGAACGGCTTTGGTCGATTCTTGCATAATCAGACTTGATTCCGTCGCAATACGATTAATCTCTTCCGTTGAAGCGTTGATCTGCTCACTGGCCGACGATTGTTCTTCCGATGCTGCGGCAATGGAATGCACCTGATCAGCCGCACTCTGCACCATCTCTACAATTTCAGACAAAAGACTTCGCGATGCATCGGCCAATGAAGTTGTGGCTACAATAGCCTCCACCGATTGTTCTGTGGCTTCGACATTTTCCCGGGCCGATGTCTGGATATCGGCAATGGCTTCATTGACCTGTTTGGTTGCTTCCATCGTCTTTTCCGCAAGTTTGCGGACTTCGTCGGCGACGACGGCAAAACCCCGACCGGTCTCTCCTGCGCGGGCAGCTTCAATAGCTGCATTCAGGGCAAGAAGATTCGTTTGGTCGGCAATATCACGAATAACGCCCAATACACTGCCAATAGACTCGGCCTTGTGTCCAAGTTCTTCCATGGATGTCTGCAACTGCGTGGCACCATGGTGGATTTGCACTATGGACGTCGTCATGCGGTTGACGGTTTCATCCCCTTCAAAGGCTTTATCTTTAGCGTCCATAACTCCCTGGGCAGCTTGTCCGGCATTTCTTGCCACTTCAAGAACAGTCGCATTCATTTGCTCCATGGCGGTCGCTGTTTCCGATACACGGTCGCGTTGAACCTGCGAACCATTGTTGGCTTCATCGATTTGGGCGTTAAGTTCATCGGCAGCAACGGACAGCCTACGGGCAACATCATCGGCACGAACTGCCGCGGCTTCAACGGATTGTCGTTGTTTTTCAGACTTTAACTGTCCTTTTCGAATTTCCGATACATCAAGCCAAAATGATATGGAGCCAAGCAACTCGTCATCAAGATCATAAAATGGCGTTGTGGTCACAGCGACGTGTTTCACAATTCCACTTGGCGTTGTGTATTCAAGCTCTGCAGACAACTGCTTCCGTTCTTTGATGGCTTTATCCGACAAGGTTTCCCTGGAAGGGTCGTTATAATAGAACTCCCCAGAAGACTGTCCGATATATTCTTGAGCCGATTTGGGTTTTTCAAGAAAATCAGCAATAGATTCGTTCGCCCAGACAATATTGAAATCGGGTCCGATAATGCCACATGGTACAGGTATTCCGTTGAGCACCCCCTGGGCGAAACCGAGTTTGTTTTTGATTTCATCCACCATGTAAATGATATTTTGGGCCAACACCGAGAGTTCACAAATAAACGTATTTTCGAGTGTTGTACCAAAATCACCGGATGCGATCTGTTGAGTGAAATGAACGATTGTATTCAGCGGTTTAATGATAAAAGTCCGGACAAAGAAAATAATAATGGTGCAGACAAGGAGTGCCATAATCATCCCGGCGCCGATGATCACTCCCTGTCCTTTTGTTGCCGAGGCTGAAAGTTCGTCGTCAAAAGCAGTCATTGAGACAATATATCCTGTTGCTGGAACATACGACATGGACATGATCTTCTTTTTGCCTTTCCAATCGTATTCAAGAACGCCATTCTTCATGGAGAGGGCTTTTTGTACGAATTCGAACGAAGCAACACTCTTGCGAATCAAATTTTTATCGACAGCATGTCCAATGACGTTTCCCTCTTTGTCCAGAATATATCCATATCCTGCTCCAGCCACCCGCACTGAATCCAAAAAACGAGACGTAAACGAATTCCAATCGAGAAAGATGGTCAAAATACCGAGTTGTTTGCCAGATTCATCTGATATCGGTGCAGAAATAGGCAACAGAGCGGATTTCTTCGAGTCCATAAAGAGAAGAGAGCTGGAAATGACTTCCCGGTTCTGATTGCGCGCGGTTGTGAACCAGGAAGCATTCTTCACATCAATATCTGAAAAATGAGTATTTGCGGTACTCACCGCCAATAATGGCTTTCCATCCAGCGACGACACAATGATCCCAGAGTATGTCACATCTGATGAGATTAAGGAGTTATATTCATATTCAAGACTTGGTTTGCTGGAATCATCTCCGGAAAGAATTTGAATAACCGCATGCTGAGCTGCCAATGTTGTTGCCAATGCTCGCGCACTCTCAAGAGTGTTTGATAACGCGAGAGCAATCCCATCACCTATTGTTTTCATGGATCGTGTTTCATTTTCAACGACAAGATTCTTTGTTGCCGTATTGACGTAATAAACAAGTCCTCCTGTACATAAAAAAATCGAAAAAAATACGATGAGAATGAGTCGAACGTTGATTTTCTCGGTAAAGCTGCCCATATACTCTCCTCAAATCCGATGTCGCGTTGTTCTCTCCAACTCTTGACATCAAACTCACTGTTGTCGGCGATAAATATGCTAAAGGGAAACAAGCTCTTCTCATAATGACATTTTTTGTCAATAAGAGACTGAATATCATATTCATTCACATGGGAAGCTGTCGCAACCTGAAAGATTTGGTATAACAATAAAACCAATACAATCCGGTTATATTGTGAAAAACGACAAGATAGCAGACAAAAAGAAAATCAATATGGTAACAATACTGTACACTCAACAATAAACATTAATAAAATTCATGCCACACAAAAAACAAGAACCCGACCATGGAAGATTCAGTAGAATCTTCCATGGTCGGGTTTCCATATTATAACACTCTATCGAGCTTATTTATTGCAGCTCGTCAAAGGCTTCGTCAGCCATCTTATGCAAAGGTATGCTGGTCTCCAATTCGGAAGGAATAAAATAGTACGCTATTTTCATGGACTGACCTTCTTTATTGTACTTCAATTTAATTTTGAGTAAATTGTCTTTAAATCGATAAATTTCGACATTTCCTTCCTGTGACTCCTCAGCTTGACCATATTTTTCTGTCAATTCATTGTACAAATCGGCCAATATTTTTGCAGATTTAACTTCCACATATACACTATACAACTTCCTATTTGTCACACCGTAAACGACTAGAGGAGTTGTATCACCAAGAGTATACGTCTCATCAGGATTTACAAAAAAATTAATACCATTTTTATGCTTGATTTTTGTCCAAGCAGACATATGTCGTGGAGTCTCTCCAAAGACATATCCATTGAACGTCTTTGGACCAGCAACCATATCCTGTGCATGTACCAATGACTTCATAAAAATTAACGCAATACACAGTACGACAAACACTGATGTTGTCTTTACAATCAATTTTTTCTCCATGGTACACTCCTTATGGCTCGTATCGATATTCTACTGAAACGATTGATCTCTTCCGCAAAAAACGTCAAATTATAAAAAAATAGTCGAGTTCAGCCCATGCTTCTCTTGGCTTTTCCTTGACGCACCGGTATCGTTTTTTATCTTGTATACAGTCTTTTCTTTTTTCGACTCCACAATCTTCCGTACCTCTTGGCAACATGAAACAACAGACAGGACGTCATGCACGAGCACGATATTGACTCCCCTCAACCCAAAACTCCTGAATATGAAGAGTTACGTCGTCGTGTTGCCGAATTGGAAACCGAAATCACTCGACTTCGTGCCGAGAATGTTCAATATGCCCCAACCAGCTTTCATTTATTCGATCACCTTCCTCTGGCCTGTCATAATCTTGATACAACTGGCCGCATTGTAAGTGTGAATGCAGCGTGGCTGGAACTGTTCGGCTATACCCGCTCCGACGTCATTGGTCAGCTTTTTCTTGATTTTCTTGATGAACAATCAATAGCGTTATTTAAAGATTCGTATTCTATCTTTCTCAAAGATGGTGTTGTCAACGATATCCAACTCATCATACGCCACAAAAACGGATCACTGGTCAGTGCGCTGTTTTCGATCCGCACATTTCCTGATGATGCGAAGGGCACTGTGTATTGCTATTGTGTCATGGAGGACATCACGTGTCAGGAAACAGTGTATGAAGCCCTCGCTGAGAGTCAAAACGCGTTTCGCGCATTACTCGATGCCACTGCCGACTATGCGGCACTTGTCGACACACAATACGATATCATTGCAGCCAATGCCAGTCTGGCACATCGCATGGGATTAACCCCAAAGCAGATGGAAGGTCACAATATTTTATCCTTTGTTCCTGCGGATGTGGTTTCTTCACGACTCCAACGACTCAACGCCGTTGTGCGGGAAAATGCGCCTGTTACTTTTTTTGATCAAACCCAAGGAAAACATTTCAAGCATGTGCTGTACCCTGTCGCCGATTTACGCGGTCAAGTCCGACAAATTGCTATTTACAGCCAAGATATTACAGAAATCAAACGGTCTGAAGAAGAGCAGACAAGAAGCGAACGTCGCCTTAAAGTTGCTCAAACCATGGCCCATATCGGCAGTTTTGAGTACGACCTGATTGCTGGTGAGAGTCTGTGGTCGGACGAGTTGTTCCGCATGCTCGGGAAGTCTCCAAGTGATCCAACGCCTTCTTTTGAAGATCTTCTACAATGTGTCCATCCTGAAGATCGAGAAATTGTAGACAATGCCTCGCGGCTTACTCGAAAACAGGGAGGATATTCCAATCTCGAACTGCGTTTTTTCACAAGTACCGGTGAATTACGCTACGGACGAAGCAGTGCCCGTGTGGAGTATGATGCTACAGGCAATCCCTCTCGAATAGAAGGGACGATTTTGGATATCACTCAGGAAAAACGTACTGAAAAAATTCTACGCGATGCCAAAAACCGGTATCGAACGTTCTTTGAGAACTCTCCCCTTGGTGTTTTTACAACTAATCTTGATGGTCGGTTTATTGAAGTCAATCAATGTCTTGCAAACATTCTTGGATATGAATCCCCTCGGCAGGTCGTCACTAAGATCAAAGACATCGCCCGAGAACTCTATGTCAATCCGTCACAACGCAAAGAGATTCTTAAACGCATTCGCCAAAATCCAGAATCTGTTTCCATAGAAGATCATTTTCGTCGAAAAAATGGAACATATTTCGTTGCCCGTATTCACATGACCATGCTCGAAGACCCTTCGGGAAGAGAATACCTCATGGGCATTGTGGAAGATATTACCAAGCGTAAAAAAGCCGAACGCAAATTGCGTCAGGCCGAAGAGCGCTACCATTCAATCTTCCTCAACGCTCCTGTCGGGATATATCAATCACTGCCTCGTGGTCGCTATCTCAATGTCAATCCCGAGTTTGCAACCATGCATGGATATGCTTCTCCAGCACAAATGGTGAAAGAAGTTAGCAATATTGCCACCCAACTTTACGATGACCCGAACCGGCGAGAAGAAATGGTTCAATTGATTGAAGACAACGATGAAGTGATCAATTTTGAAGTGTTGTCCAAACGTCGCGATGGTTCAGTCTTTTGGTCGTCGCGCAATGTTCGTGCTATGCGAGACAAGGACGGAAAAATTCGTCATTATAAAGGATTTGTCACCGATATTTCTCAGAAAAAAGAACTTGAAACACTCCGGGACGATGTTGAACGCATCACGCGTCATGATCTGAAAAGTCCACTCATTTCAACAATATCAGGACTCAAAGTCATTTCCCATTTCAAGGATACAACTCCAGATCAATTGGAAATCCTCAACGAACTTGAAAACACTTGCCAACGAATGCTGGCGATGATCAATTTTTCTCTGGATCTCTATAAAATGGAAACCGGTCGCTATGAACCGCATCTCAAACCTATTGATCTCGCTGCGTTCTTACGCTTCCTCTGCCCAGCCGTACTTCGCCCGCATCTCTCACGAGGTATTACCATTGAGTTCAACCTCAATCACCAGCCTCTCCCCACCGATGTTGTTATTTATGTTCAAGCAGAAGAACTTCTTTTATCGACTCTGATAGAAAATCTCATCAAAAACGCTGCCGAAGCTTCGCCGAACGACCATGCCATACGTATCAATATCATATTGGACGATCCAGTTCGCATCGATATTCATAACAAAGGCGCTGTCCCTCCGGAAATCCGGGATAGCTTCTTTGAAAAATATGTTACTGCTGGTAAGAAATTCGGAACTGGATTAGGGTCATATTCTGCAAAGCTCATTGTTCAAACCATGGGCGGAACCATTGATTTCAGTACCGACGAAAGCAGTACAACCCTCCATATCTGTCTTCAAGCAGCCAGCGCTCCCACAGCGACACCGGAAGCATAAATATAATTAATCAGATTCAATAGGTACAACGCACTGACCCAAAATATATTGTCCTCTGGCATTCCTCACATGAACTCGCCATATTCAGAAAGATAGAGTAACAAAAAACATCATTTTCGCGTCATGACGTCCAATCCCAATAAGACATACCAGGAGCAATTTCGTGATAACACTCCTTAAACGACTGGCCATTCTTACAGCGATCGGCGCCGTGCTCTATATCTTCTTTGCGTTTGATCTCGGTCAATACCTGACTCTTGATTATCTCAAATCATCCCAGCAACAGCTTGCCTCACTCTATGCTGAGAATACACTTGCCTTTCTCGGAGGATATTTCCTTATCTATGTCGTAGTCACAGCGCTGAGCTTGCCCGGTGCAGCGGTGATGAGTCTGGCCGGTGGAGCACTTTTTGGATTTTGGGTCGGCGTTGTCCTTGTCTCCTTTGCCAGTACCATTGGTGCAACCTGTGCCTGCTTTGTCGCTCGATATATCCTCGGCCAGACCGTTCAAGAACGATTTCCGGATAAACTTGTAAAAATTAATCAAGGAATTGAAAACGAAGGCGCCTTCTATCTCTTCACCTTGCGCCTTATTCCCATTTTTCCTTTTTTTGTCATCAATCTGGTTATGGGATTAACTAAAATGCCGCTCCTGACATTTTATTGGGTCTCTCAACTCGGCATGCTTCCAGGAACCGCCGTCTACATCAATGCTGGCAAAGAGCTTGGGCAAATCCAGTCCTTGGCGGACATTGTCTCACCGGGACTGCTCATCTCTTTTGCATTGCTGGGTCTGTTTCCACTTATTGCAAAAAAAATTGTGCAGTTTATTCGCACGAAAAGAGCTGGAATCGAGTACGAAAAGTGATCGTTTAGAACGTTCCTTCTTCCACTCGTTCTAAAACAACTTGATGGGTCAACGTGGAATGGGCATCCGTTCCGCGAAACGTTCCGAGAAGCGGTGCAGCTTGCATGGGATCGTGCGAAGCGGCCAGAGCAAGATGGTCGTCAGCGGCAACCAAGCCGTGCGTGGGATCAAATCCGAGCCACCCCGGACCAGGTAAAAAAACTTCGGCCCAGGCGTGAAGTTCATTGTAGGGCACATCCGGATCACCGGATTGGTATCCCGAGACAAAGCGTGCGGGAATACCGACAGCTCGACAGCAATCAACGAAAACGCAGGCCGTGTCACGACAGGCGCCTTTCTTTTCAGAAAGCACCTTTCTGGGTGACAAAATCCCTGGTTCATGACGCTCGATTTTTTCAAGATGCTCAAAAAGATACATATTGAGCTGAAGAAGGAAATCCAGACTACTCTGTACATTTCCTTGAATATCGTGCGCGAGTTCATCACTTGCAGTGCTATCAGCCCAGGCACGCGTCAAACAGGCGGATAAGCTTGCCGATTGCGCCGCAGAGAGTGCAACCGGTAAGCATTGACTGCGTTTTTCCAGCAAAAAACCAAAAGGATTAGTCCTTAAGGTTATGGCCTCGAAATGTGTTGAAATATCAAGATGATCATGGAATCCGTCAAACCACACCTGGATACAAGCGTTGCCTTCTTCGTCGAGACCGTCAAATCGACCGGCTGGAAGAGGATCGATATCAAGGTTGAACGCAACAAGACGTTGCGTCAAGTCCTGACGCGGTGTGAGCCGAATGAAGTGTGGCTCAAGAAACACCGGTCTGGAAAAATGATACTGTGTTGTATGCCGCGCGACGAAACGCACGTTTATTCCATCTCTTTATGTCTACCAGTTCGACGTGTGACAGCCTTGAGTTTAGCCGCGATATTTTCTACCCACTCCGATGGGAGTTCATTGACGCTACTCCGAAGTTGATTTTGCCACCAGGAAGAAATTTCAGCAAGATCAGTGGCCTCATACCGATGTTCGACGATTTCATGGCTGTGACGGGAATACAGGACGACATCAATGGGGAAATCCACATCCGATGCCGAAATACGGGTTGAATCAAAGGCAAGGCACCCGACTTTGAGAGCGAACTTGAGTGAGTCGGAATGCTTCAATGTCCGATCAAGCACGGGCTTGCCGTACCCACCTTCGCCAATAATATAATACGGCGTACCCTCTCCGACTTCGACCCAATTGCCTTCAGGATATATAAGAAACAATCTATGCTTGGAATCCCCGGTCAGTTGTCCACCAACCAAGGTATGGAGATTGAAATGCAAACCTCCAGCATTCAGATGTTCTCGATCTTCAATGGCCACACGGCGTAATTCCTCGGCAAGAAGATTGACCATTCTATAGAGCTTTTCCGGAGAATCCTCCATCTCCCCCAACCGCTCTTCAAAGTAGGTCAACATCTTGTCACGGACACTCCGCAATCCCGAAGTCATAATAAAAAACGCGCCAAATCCATTTTGATAGGCGCTTACTTTTCGGGCTGTTATCATCTCTGTTCCGGAGGTGATTCTCGTGTCGGCAATACCGACGAGCCCTTCATCGACTGTAATACCGAGGCAGAATGTCATGACACTGTATTTCTCACTGTTCCTGAGAGGAGTCAAGCAACGGTGAAGGTGAAAAAAACGTATCGGAAATAGCCGCGTCGATGTTGTTCATGCGCTTTTGAAGGTTGTCGGTAAATTCATGTAATCCATCGGCAATCACTTCCAGCGCAGAATGGAAGGAGAGTTCAGCCACAAGCAAGCCAAGTTTTTTTTCGGCTTCATTGGAGAAATGACCGACACGTGTTCCTGTAATCTCATGTAAGCAGTGTTGCGCTTCGCCAAGACAATGCAGAACACCCCGTGGAAATTCATGGTCAAACAGCAACAGCTCTACAACACGCTCCGGCTGAATCGGACCATAGAGATGACGGTATGCCTGAAAAGCCGACGCTGCTTTCAACAAAGCGCTCCATTGGATATGGTCAAGTGTTGTGTTCACGTCTTGTGCAGAAGGCAAAAGCAAAAAGTACTTCACATCGACCAAGCGCGATGTTTTATCGGCACGTTCTAACATACGGCCCATATTCAAAAAATTGAAAACTTCGTCCCGCGCCATACTTGATGACGTGATTCCGCCAAGCACAAACCCACGACGTTTGACTTCTGAGCAAAATGCAAACGGATTATTGACGACCTCATCGGAACGCGTCGCCGCACGTTCGACAAAATGATATAAGATATTGATTTCTTCCCACATTTCTGTCGGGATCATTTCGCGAATGGTTCGGGCATTTTCTCGAGCATAACGCATGCATGACCGAATGGAATTGGTATAATTCAAGTCGAACGTCATGAATTGAATGACGTTTTTTCGACTGGCCCGTTCATACAGTTTGTAAAATAACTCGCTATCACCCGTCGTGGACACCAGCGGTTCCCACTGTTCTCCATAATGATCCGGAGTATCCAAAGTCAAAAGCCAGTTCACATCAATAAATCGGGCTTGATTGAAAGCACGTTCAAGATATCGGCTCATCCAATAGACAGCGTCGGCCACACGTGAAAGCATGTTTCCTCCTCAGCGTGAAAGTACCCAGGTGTCTTTGCTCCCGCCCCCTTGGGACGAGTTGACGACCAGTGATCCTTTCTTCAGTGCTACCCGGGTTAACCCTCCGGGAATAACTCTGATGTCACTTCCATAAAGCACGTAGGGCCGCAAATCGACATGTCGGCCTTCAAAACCGTGATCGACAATAACCGGAACCCGAGAAAGCTGAACCGTGGGTTGTGCGATGTAATTTCTCGGTTTGGCCTTAATGCGTCGTGCAAACTCATCCTGTTCTTCTTGGGTGGAATGCGGGCCGACAAGCATGCCATATCCACCGGACTCGTTGGCTGCTTTGACCACGAGCCTATCAAGATTATCCAGGACAAAGGCACGATCGCTCTCACGCCAACACAGATATGTTGGTACGTTGGGAATAATCGCTTCTTCACCAAGATAATATTTTATAATCTCTGGGACATAGGCGTAGACAACTTTATCGTCGGCAACCCCGGTCCCCGGAGCGTTAACAAGTGTCACATTTCCTTTGCGGTACGCTTCCATAATGCCGGGAACACCGAGTAAGGAATCCGGACGAAACACTGTGGGATCAAGAAAATCTTCCCCAACACGACGGTAAATGACATCGACCCGTTCCAGACCGCGTGTGGTCCGCATGAATACCGTGTCATTTTCCACGATAAGGTCACGACCTTCCACAAGTTCGATACCGGTTTGTTGGGCGAGATATGAATGCTCGTAATACGCGGAATTATAGATACCTGGAGTCAATAATGCACATACCGGATGACTCACCCGAGCTGGCACGACATCATGAAGGGTTTGCAGCAAGTGGGCCGGATAATCTTCCACCGGACGGACTCCGGCAGCAGCAAACACCTGTGGGAAGGTTCGCTTGAGAATAAGTCGGTTGGCCATAACATATGACACACCGGACGGACTGCGAAGATTATCTTCCAGAACACAAAATTCTCCGGCATCGTTACGAACAATGTCGGTACCGGTAATATGGCACCATACTCCACCCGGAGGATCAATGCCCTGACACTGCTTAAAATAGCCCTCAGCAGTGTTAATCACATCGGCGGGAACAATACCGTCCGAGATAATCTTTTGGTCGTGATAGATATCGTCAATAAAGAGATTCAACGCATGAATGCGCTGCTTGAGTCCTCTATCAAGGCGTTCCCAATCAGCAGCCTCAATAATGCGCGGTACAATATCAAAAGGAAAAATTTTTTCCGTACCCTCGGTATGCCCATAGACCGTAAACGTGATCCCCATATCGAAAAAAGCCAGTTCGGCAGCTTCCTGCCGTGCCAGAATTTCATCCTGACTTAAACTTTCCAGCTTTTCTGCAAGCAATTTTGCCCCTGGTCGGGGAAGATTCGGCGCTTCGAACATTTCATCGTAATACGGTCCGATGTCGTAGTCCTTGAAGTTCATCATACACGATCACAGGTAAAAGTTTCTTAATCAATCCTACCAATACTTCTTCAAAATAATGCATCAATTTACAAAAAAGTACAATATCTTTCTTTGTAGTCATTATCGATGCCAATATCGTCTATATTTTATGCAATTATTCACAATATAACAAATTTGAATGGATACTCAAAGGCTCCGGTATGGCATCTCGAGCAGAACTTCCTCCATAAGAGAATTATATTCAGTATTTTCAAAATACTACGATAGTTATGATCATTTTTGTGGAAAATTTTGTCGAAAATGTGTGCGTTTTTTTGAGAAAACTCCTTTGAATCTTAAGAGATGTTCGTTCGTTCCTTATACGTCGATTGAATTGTCTAAAAAATAAATCATAAATTTAGTATGATAAAAACTTTTTCTACAAAGTGACGTCCCTAATAACATCTATTATTATTTTTATTAATAATTATTTCTTTTTGGGAACACGCATAAAAAATTTCACGCGCCTGGTCGGATTGACAGGTCGTAGACAGGTTCGTAGACAAAAAATCAGTGCAAAGTGCATCAGTGCTCTTTTGTCGGAAAACCAAAGGAGATATGACATGGCTCAATTCAGTGACATGATCACTATTCGCGGCGAAGAATATGAATTTGATTCCGAAATGAAGGTCGTCAGGGTGTATTGTGAAAACTGCGGCCACGCGAACGAAATCGAATGTGAGGAAGTGGATGGAGAGCTGACGTTTTTCAGTTTTTCCTGCGAAAATTGCGGATATTTCAACGAATTCAATTAACTGAAGTTTTTCAAAGGGAGATGTGTCAGGCACATGGAATTAAATACGCACGCCAATTGGGATATGACCGTGTTTTTTCCTGAATTTGGAGGGAAAGAACATCTTGATTTTACTGATAAAATGGAATCAGATCTCAATGAGTTGGCCCTTTTGACGGCCGAACTCAAACCCATAGGTCCTGAGACTGCTGAGGCATGGGTTGAGGCTATCCTACGTATTGAAAAGATTATTGCCGACCGAACGCATTTGGGGTGCTATCTTCACTGTCTGGCTGCAGCTGACGCCCAAAATGAGCAGTATGCCGCTGCCATTGCAAACCTTTCTCGCACAGGTGCGTTGTTTTCCAAAGCTTTGGCACCGGTTGATGCATTATTAAAGAAAGTCGATGATGATGATTTTGAGGCATTGCTTTCTCGTCGAGCACTTGATTCCGCTCGGTATTATCTTGAACGATCACGGCAAGAAGCAAAATGGACGATGAGCGCAGAACTCGAGAAACTTGCCGCTGACCTCATGGTTGACGGTCTGAGTGCCTGGAGTCGTCTGTACGATAATGTCAGCAGTAAACTCACTTTTACCATGCCGGGCAAAGACGGACCTGAAACGGTTCCTATGGCTCAGAAACGCAGCCTTCTAGATGATCCTGATCCGATTGTCCGTAAAAATGCGCTCGTCAATTCGAATGCCGCCTGGGATGAAGTCTGCCACGTCGCCGCTGCCAGTCTGAATGCGATTGCCGGAACACGTCTGACCTTATATGACCGTCGGGGCGTTCCTCACTTTCTTGATCAAGCCGCATTCGATGCAGCTACGACGCGAAAAACCATTGATGCCATGTGGCGTGCTGTTGATAAATTCCGGGATATCCCACACACCTTTCTGAAACAAAAAGCCAAACTCATCGGGCGTGACAGACTTGGCTTTCAGGACATCAGCTGTCCGCTTCCCGGTCCGACAAGGACACGATACTCATGGTCAGAAGGGGCTCATTTCGTCCAGAGCGCATTTGATCAACGTTATCCGGCTCTAGGTACATTCGTTCGTGAAATCTTCGCTCAGAGAGGCGTAGAGAGCGAAAAGCGTCCAGGAAAACGGCCTGGAGCATTTTGTTCCACTTCATATAAACATCCATTTTCTCGCGTCTTCATGACCTTTGGTGGAAGCTTGAACGACATTCAAACATTAGCCCATGAGTTGGGTCATGCCTGGCATGGGTATTTGTTGCGCGATGTCCGTCCACTGTCTCGTATGTATCCCATGACACTGGCGGAAACAGCCAGTACATTTGCTGAATCAATTCTTCAGGAAGCCCTTATAAACCAAGCGCCGGATAACGAAGAAGGCAAAGCCATACGGCGCAGTATTGTCACAGCTCGTCTCAACGATGCGGCTATCTTTACCTGCGATATTCATATGCGTTATCTTTTTGAAAAATCTTTTTACGAAGAACGCAAAGCTGGTCAGGTAAGCCCTACACGTCTCAAAGAATTGATGTTGGAAGCGCAAGAAACGTGCTTTGGGGACACCCTTGATCCCAACGAACTTGACCCCTTGTTTTGGGCTTCGAAATTGCATTTTTATATCTCCGGTGTCAGTTTTTATAATTTTCCTTACACGTTTGGCTTTTTATTAAGCCGTGCCATCACGAGTCTCGCTCAAAAATCGGGATCAGAATTCTTTAACAAGTATGAATACTTCTTAAGCCTTACTGGCCAGCGGACATGCGAACAAGCCGTGTCTGAAGCCTTCAACATGGATATCAGTTATGAAGCCTTCTGGGCACAAGCCTTGGAAACCATACAACACGATATGGATGTCTTCGACGCGACAGTATAATCACCTACGTCTTTTTTTCATGCATCGCTGATCCCCACATCCTTGCGGTGCTTCTCGCTTTCACACTGCACAAAAGGCCCTTGGGAAATATTACCAAGGGCCTTTGTCGTGCAAACCTGATTTTCGCTGTTGGTTGATAGAAGAGCTGTATCGTTCAAAAGAGGATGACATCCTGAATGGCTGGTGAGGTTGATGTCTTTTCCAGGTGACTTCGGTTTTGTCTTGAGGTTTGGCGACCGTATTCCCTCTTCCCGTGACAGGAGCATCACTATGCTGAATTGAATGGTTCATGGAAGATTTTTAACCACTTTTTTTTCAGGTTCAGTTCAGGATTCAAGAAAATTCAACGGTGGTTTGAGAAGAAGAAAGTAAATAAAATAAGAAAGTATAAATTTGTTATGATTATTATAGTCTGTCGTTATGTTCTTTTTAAGTGTAACTATTGAATTTTTAAATGAAAAAAATTGATATAAATTCGAACAGAACACCAACAAACGCACATCTCTTGTCTTTTCGCCCTCTTGTTAGCTCTTTCGAACATGGAAGAAACAGAAATCTTCAACAGGCTATTCATAACTATACTATCTCTTTGAATTTATTATTTTTTTATAAAGCCAATACCATTTGGGTATACATCTGCATTCCAGAGAGTTATACCCAAAAGTGGTGTTTGAAGAGGTAGGAGGGGTGACGTACCCTGTCGGGTGAGAATCCACGATGGAAACCGACAAACTGGAGGTACGTCCCCCATGAGCAAGGATAGTATTTCGATCTTTGAGGAGCAAGCTGCAAAGCGGGATATGTTGACAGAATTGGCTCGGCAAGGAGCAATGCAGATTTTGGCGCAAGCTCTTGAAATCGAAGTTCAAGAACTATTGGAACGTGTTGCTCAGCCTCTCGCTGACGGTAAAAAGGGCGTTGTCCGAAACGGTTATCTCCCTGAACGTGATATTCTTACTGGAGCGGGTCCGGTCCCCGTGAAGGTGCCGAAGGTTCGCGACAGAACTGGCAACGGGATCAAATTCACTTCCAAACTTGTTCCGCCGTATCTGAAGCGTACGGAGAGCATCGAAGATTTTTTACCTTTGCTGTATCTGCACGGCATTTCCACCGGCGATTTTAAAAAGGTTTTGACGGCATTGTTCGGAGATAAAGCGCAAGGGTTGTCTTCAAGCAGTATCGGCCGATTGAAGCAACAATGGCAGGATGAACATCAGGAATGGAACAAGCGTTCCTTGAAGGGGCACCATTACATCTATATTTGGGCTGACGGCGTGTACTTCAATATTCGGGCTGATGATGACCGCCAATGCATCCTTGTGGTCATTGGCGCTACGACGGATGGTCGCAAAGAGCTTCTTGCCGTGGAAGACGGGTTCCGTGAATCCGAGCAAAGCTGGTACGAATTGCTCGTTGATCTCAAAACTCGTGGTCTAGAAATCCCTCCCAGCCTGGCTATTGCAGACGGTGCCCTCGGTTTTTGGGCGGCATTGCGTAAACTCTTTCCTGGAACCAAGCAGCAACGCTGTTGGGTTCACAAAACGGCCAATGTTCTCAATAAGCTGCCTAAATCCATTCAAAAGAAAGCCAAGGCCGGTTT
Organism: Desulfovibrio inopinatus DSM 10711; assembly: GCF_000429305.1. Taxonomy (NCBI): domain Bacteria; kingdom Pseudomonadati; phylum Thermodesulfobacteriota; class Desulfovibrionia; order Desulfovibrionales; family Desulfovibrionaceae; genus Desulfovibrio; species Desulfovibrio inopinatus. Next base: position 2,714 of record NZ_AUBP01000002.1, on the reverse strand, counting down.
GCATGAAATCTGGATGGCCGCAACGCACGAGGAGGCGAACAAGGCTTTCGATTTGTTTCTCAAAAAGTACGAAGCCAAATATCCCAAGGCTGCTCAATGTCTCAAAAAGGACAGAGAAGAACTCTTGATCTTCTATGATTTTCCAGCGGAACACTGGGCGCACATCCGGACGACCAACCCGATTGAATCGACCTTTGCCACAGTTCGATTACGGACGAGTAAAACCAGAGGCTGTGTTTCGAGGGATACGATCCGGGCAATGGTCTTCAAGCTGGTTCAATCCGCACAACAAAGCTGGCGCCGATTACGCGGATATAAACTGCTCGACAAACTGATCACTGGTACGAAATTCGTCAACGGCGAAGAAGTCTTGGCTGAGGACATGGATGAATCTGGCAGGGAAGCCGCCTGACCACAAACACCACATTTGACTATAACTCCATTCCAGACATGATTTCTCCTCACAGACATCAAGGCTTTTAACTCGCTCAGTAGCTTCATGTTGAGCAATCGCCCTCTCCGTGATCGCCATAATTTCATCTTGAGACATCTCGTCCTCTTTCAATTCCTGAATTCACTGTCTGGGCATGATGTAAACTACCACCCACACCAAAATTTTCCTTTTGTAATCAATCGGTTACAAAGGTGTAAAATTAAAATAGTAACAGAATAGTAACCATAGCTCTCAAAATAGGGTGAAAAAACACTGATTTGCTACTATTTTTGCTACTAAAATTTTTAGTAGCAAACCCATCCACCCCCCCTTAAAAATTTATGTTTTTAAGGGGGTTTTTCTTTGTCTAAAAGGTTTGGCATACCACCCAAATTTGAGTATATAGGGGCTGATTTTTCAGTAGTAGCAAAATTAGTAGCATTTTCTGAAGTTTTGCTCAGAATTCTCTGTTTCTTTCCAAAATTGATTACAGATTAGGGTTAAAGCCCCCCTATTTGAACGGATTATCGGTACACCACTACCACTTCCTCATCATTGATGATTTCTCTTTAATGTTAACCAAATTCAGTCAGAGTTGGGCATATTTATGGATGATAAATATTGCTGAAAAAATCAGCAAAAGATCAAAATAGAAATGGTAAAATATACAGTAACGACATCAGATGATAGTAATCGATAAATCAATATATCTAATATGAAGGTTTAATATGTCGAACAAAATTTATATTGCTGTGAGTTTAGATGGGTATATAGCAGACAAAAACTCTTCGGTTGATTGGCTGAATGCAGTACCAATGGATGATGAAAGTCAATCTAATTTTAACAATTTTATGGATAGTATCGATTGCTTAGTAATGGGACGAAATACTTTTGATACAGTAAAAGGATTTGGTGGGGATTGGCCTTATTCAAAAAAAGTATTTGTTGTCAGTAATTCAATGAAAACAATTCCAAACGAATATGAAGATAAAATTGAACTGATTAATGGAAATCCTACAGATATTGTTAAGTCGCTAAATAACAAAGGTTACAATGACTTATACATAGACGGTGGAAAAACAATTCAAAATTTTTTAGAAGAAGATTTAATTGATGAGATGATAATTGCTACTATTCCAATCTTATTGGGTGGTGGTAAATCATTATTCGGAGAATTAACCACTTCAAAAGAGTTCCAACTTATCGATACAAAAGTTGTATCAGATATGTACACCCAAACTCATTATAAAAGAAAAAATTAATAACTTTAATCTTCAACGGAATTCATCAACATATTGATTTGCTGAGATAGCTTCTCTGATTCTGCTCTTTCAAAATTTATCACAGCACCAACCACCAAATGGGATTTCTGGCCTCCCCCCCATCTTTAAACCACCGACCGGCAAAATTAAGGTAGGATCTGCAGGTCTATGTTGATCTTCTTTTGGGGCTTCTTATCTTTCTTCTTGCCGTCATCGTGGAGCGGAGCCCGTCCCCGACAGGGGCAGCCCGAAGGGCTGAAGGCGGAGCGGAACGATGGCGGCGGCATTCAATTCGGTCTAATAGCCTCCGTGAATACTTCAGCCGGTGTCCTTTTGTCCAAGGAAGAATACTTTCGTTCCTCATTGTAGTATTTAAAATAACGCCCAAGTCCTTTGTAAAGCGACGCCCCATTCGAATAGGCTCGCGGGTAGACATCCTCGTATTTCACTGTCCACTACAGCCGCTCCACAAAAACATTATCCAGCGCCCTGCCTTTGCCGTCCATGCTGTGATGGCAATTTCATTTTGCAGCAATACGCTTGTGAATTCATGACTTGTAAACTGCGCTCTCTGATCTGTATTGAAGACCTCCGGCCTGCCGAATCCCAGGGCACGGTCCAGCGCTGAAACACAAAATGAGCTCTCCATCGTGTTGGAAAGCTCCCAAGCAAGTACATACCGACTCCACCAGTCAATCACCGCTGTCAGATACAAGAAACCGCGCTCCATCGGGATATACGTAATATCTGCACTCCAAACCTGATTAACCCGCTCTATCTCCACATCCCTCAGCAAGTAGGGATAGATGGGGTGGCTGGACGACGGTTTGCTCGTATGCGGCCCATTGTCATACGTCCTTTGTTATCTGTTTCAGGACGCAGATTCCACCTTAACGGGTGGTCCTAATTTTGGAGGGAAGCGCAACTATGCTGAATTGAATGGTTCATGGAAGATTTTCAACCACTTTTTTTTCAGGTTCAGTTCAGGATTCAAGAAAATTCAACGGTGGTTTGAGAAG